>NZ_DASRXP010000548.1:0-2461 GCF_035687465.1 Kribbella sp. | reverse complement strand
ACCGTCTGGGCGGACCTGCCCGGCACCATCGACAGCGACGGGCTGCTGCCAGTGCCGTTCGGCGAATTCCTGGCCACCGACCACCAGGGCCACCGGGTCGTCTTCGACCTTGGCGGCGGGTTCGCCCCCCAGTTGGTGCCGGGCGGCGACCGCCCTGCGGTCTGCGAGCTCCTGCCCGACCGGTTGGAGGAACTGGGCTGCCCGCTCGACTCCGTCACCGATGTGGTTCTCAGTCACCTTCACATCGACCACGTGGGCTGGGCCTCGACCGGGGGCGTTCCGACCTTCCCTCAGGCCAGGCACCACATCCACGCCGCGGACTGGAAGCACTTCGTGGACGGGGACGCCGATGACGCCGTACGCCGCAAGGTCGCTCCACTGAGCGAGGTGGCCCTGCGCTGGGATGGTGATTCCATCGAGCTGTTCGACTGGCTGCGCCTCGTTCACGCGCCAGGCCATACGCCGGGCGCCTCGGTCGCGTTGATCGAGTCGGAGGGTCAGAGCCTGGCCCTGGTCGGTGACCTCTTTCACCACCCGGCGGCCCTGGACCACCCGCAGTGGCGGTGTGGTTTCGACTGGGATGCGGAAGCCGCGGCGACCGCCCGTGAGGAATGGCTGGCCAGGTTGCGGACAACAGGCACGCCGCTGGTCGGGCCGCACTTTCCGGATCTCGCACCGGTGGCACTGCGATGACCCGCGTGAAGGCAGCGGTGTGCCGGGCGGGAGGAGATCTCTTCCAGCTGGAAGAGCTGGAGATCGAGGATCCCCGGCCGGAAGAGGTTCTGGTGCGCTTCACTGCGGCCGGCGTGTGTCACACAGACCTGGAGGTCGCGGCCGGACGGATGCCGACTCCGTTCCCTGTTGTCGCCGGGCATGAAGGCGCCGGCGTGGTCGAGGCGGTCGGCTCAGCTGTCAGTGGGTTCAGCCCGGGGGATCGGGTGGTGGCCAGCTTCAGCTTCTGCGGTACCTGCCGGAACTGTTTGAGCGGTCTGCCTGCCTACTGTCCGCTGCACTTCCCGTTGAACTTCGGTGCGGGGCGACTCGATGGTTCCGTCGGACTGCGCAGCGTCTCTGGTGAGGCTGTGCACGACCACTTCTTCGGCCAGTCGTCCTTCGCCGGCGCAGGGCTTTGCCGGCCCAGCAGCCTGGTGAAGATCCCTGATGTCGCTGAGCCCGATCACGTGCTCGCGCCACTGGGCTGCGGCATCATCACCGGCGCGGGCGCAGTGTGGAACGTGCTGAAAGTGTCGCCTGGCAGCACAGTGGCGGTCTTCGGCGCCGGAGCCGTGGGACTGAGCGCGGTGATGGCAGCCGCGGCGGCCGGCGCCGCGCGGATCATCGTGAGTGACCTGCACCTGTCGAGGCTCGAGTTGGCCGCTGCGCTGGGCGCAACCGACGTGTTCGACGCGGCCGACGGCAACAGCGTCGACAACGTCCGCGAGCTGACCGGCGGAAGCGGTGTCGAGTTCAGCGTGGAGTCCACCGGCGTACCCGAGGTGATGTCGCAAGCCGTGGCAGCTCTCGCCCCACTGGGAAGTGCGGCGATCCTCGGTGTCGCTCCGGACGCGGATCTCCGGACGAACTCCTTCGCGCTGCTGGAGGGACGCAGCGTGACCGGGTCCATCGTCGGTCACCAAGCGCCGGCGGTTCTGGTTCCGCGCATTCTCGAACTGCACCGCCAGGGCCGCTTTCCCCTCGAGGCGATGGTGCGCACCTATCCGCTGGACGAGATCGGTAAGGCCGTTGACGACGTGTTGTCCGGGGCGACGGTCAAGGCCGTCCTGCTCCACTGACCATTCAGGAAGGACAAGCAATGGCAGGGATTCGACTGTCCGAAGTGGTTCTGCGGACCACCGGCTATGACCGGCTCTGCGACTTCTATTCACTGCTGCTGGGCCAGCCGCGCAGTGTGGAGATGACGCCGCCGCCGTCGGACGATCCGGACGAACCGTCGCGGATCTGCTTCTTCGACTTCTACTTCGATCCGCCTTACACAGAACGGATCGCCGTCTTCGAATGCCAGGACGTCGGCTCCGGTCCGTCCTCGCAAGGACTCCACCATTTCCAGCTGCGGACGCCGTCTCTCGGGGCGCTGGTTGATCTCTACCGAACGCTCAAAGACAGCGGCCATCTCCCGATAGAGGCCTCCAACCACGGACCGGGGACGAGCTTCTACTACCGGGATCCGGACGGCAACAGGATCGAGCTCTCCTCGCTGAACTTCACCTCCCGGCAGGAGCTGCGGGACTTCATGGCGACCGATGAGTTCAAGAGCAACCCCAACGGCTTCCCGCTCGACCCGGATCGGCTGGCAGCTGCCGAGGAAGCCGACCTGAGCGAACTGATCTGGCAGCGGTGAGCATGGTTTCGGAGCCGGGTCCCACCGGCGACATCAGCAGTTCGGCGTACGACGTGGTCGTGGTCGGCGGTGGTCCCGTCGGGGTGGCGACCGCGATCGAAC
>NZ_DASRXP010000547.1:0-23314 GCF_035687465.1 Kribbella sp. | reverse complement strand
CCGAGGCCAAGGAGGCTCTGCTGGGCACGATCAGCGCGGCCGACATCTTCGACGCCGAGTTCAAGATCGCCGACCAGTGGGGTGGGCTGCGGTTCGTCCCGCACGAGAGGCTGCCCGAGGGCGAGGTCGTCGGCTGGGTGCCGGACGTGCCGGTCTCGACGGAACCCGATGCCTGGCATCCGCTGGATGCGCTGTTCGCGCCGCTGCACTCGCCGGAGGGCGAACTGGTCGGCATGCTGTCGGTGGATCTGCCCGAGGATCAGCGACGGCCAGGGCCGATCCATCGCGAACTGCTGGAGATCTTCGCGACCCAGGCCGGGCTGGCGATCGACAAGGCCCGGCTCACCGATCAGCTGCGAGCCGAGAAGATTCGCCTGGAAGCGAGCGAGATGACGTTCCGGCTGGTCTTCGAAGGGGCCGGCAACGGGATGGCGACGATCGCCTTCGAAGGGCCCGAGGCAGGGCGCGTACTGCGGGTCAACGACGCGTTCTGCCGCATCACCGGCTACAGCCACAACCAGTTGGTCGGGACCGTCTTCATGGACTATCTGCCCAACGAGCACCCGGAGCAGACCCAGCGGGACATGGACCTGATCGGCGCCGGCGAGGGCCCGTACCGGTTCGAGCGAACCTTCCGGCGGACCGACGGCAACGACATCTGGCTCGGCGGTACGGCCGTGATCGTTGACCAGGGCAAGGATCTTCCGCGGTTCGTGTTGATCCAGATCGACGACGTGACAGCGCGCAAGGACGCGGAGCGCGAACTGCAGCACCATGCCGCGCATGATCCGCTGACCGGATTGCCGAACCGCCGGTTGCTGCAGCACCGCTTCATCGCGGCACTGCAGAGGTGCCGGCAGAGCGGGCGCCGCGGAGTACTGCTGTTCTGCGATCTGAACCACTTCAAGCAGGTGAACGACAAGTACGGGCACGAAGCTGGTGATCGGGCCCTGCGCGAGATCGCCGACCGGCTGCAGGCGCAGGTCCGGCACGGCGATACGGTCGCACGCCTGGGCGGCGACGAGTTCGCCATCCTGGCGGAGGAGATCGAGGGCGACGACCTGGACGCTCTGATGCGCCGGATCGACGAGTCCATCCGCAGCCCACTGGAAGGCATCGACGTCGCCGTCACCGCCAGCATCGGCACCGCTGTCGTCAGCCCCTACGCAACCGACCTCGACGAACTCCTCCGCACCGCCGACCACGCCATGTACGAGGCAAAACGCCAGCGCCAAACCAGCTGAGATCTCAACTCCGCCCGACCCACTGCTGTAGTTGGTCGGTGGTCTGGGTGTTGTGGGCATGCACGCGGCGGATCGCTCCGCCGAACTCTGTGAAGGCGTAGATGGGGGTCCAGCGGGTTCGGCCGGAGGGTGCGGTCCAGCTGATGGCGGGGAAGGTGGTGATTCGCTTGATGCGGTCGATCGGGACTGTGCGGCTCCAGAGCAGGCCTTTGACGCGGACAGTGCGCTCGTCCGCCTGCACGCCGATCCAGTAGGCCCGGACCGCGAGCCACAGGCCCAGCGCAGACAACAGAACCGCCACGCGCACGCCGTTCTGCAGCCAGAGCAGCACACCGAGCACGACCAACGCCACCGAACCGAAGACATTCGCAAGAAGCGTGATCGTCAGGGGCCGCAGGTTCACCGGCACATCATGCCAGCGACCAGCGCGGGCGGTGCGGGCGGTGCGGGCGGTGCGGGCGGTGCGGGCGGTGCGGGCGGCGTCGGCTTTCATCGGCGGCGGGGTTTGGGCTTGGTGGGGTTGCGACGGGGTTCGTCGTTCCAGGTTTGGAGTTGCAGGATGCAGAACTGGTTGTAGCGGTGGCTGAAGGCCAGCTGGCCATAGCCAGCGAAGGCGAAGATCGGCGTCCAGTGTGACTTGCCGTCCGCGGACTGCCACCGGACCGCCGGGAAGTTCGTGATCTTGCTGATCTGGTCCCTGGCGATCCGCCGGTTACGCAGGAGCCCATGGACCTCGATGCCCTCTGACCCGTACCGGACGCCCATCCGGTAGCTCCGAATCGCCAACACCACTCCGACTGCCAGCACCACCAACGCGATGACGACGCCCGCCGGCTCCAGACCCTGGCTGTCGATCAGGTAGCCGACAACGAGCGCGGCGATCACGGCCCAGAGCGCCGCCTGCACGATGCGCGTGAACATCAGAGGTCGCAGCTCGTGACCCGATGCTGACTCCGACCGGGTGCTCATGAGCCGAGGGTGGTGAGGGCGGTGTCCGTCAGGCGGAAGGTGGTCCATTCGTCCTGGGCGGTGGCGCCGAGGGACTTGTAGAAGTCGATGGCCGGGGTGTTCCAGTCGAGGACGGACCACTCGAGGCGTTCGTAGTTGTTGCGGACGCATTCCTGGGCGAGGGCCGTCAGCAGTGCCTTGCCGAGGCCCGAGCCGCGGTGGTCGGGGCGGACGAAGAGGTCCTCGAGGTAGATGCCGTGCACACCCCGCCAGGTCGAGAAGTTGAGGAACCACAGCGCGCAGCCGACCACCTCGCCGTCGAGCTCACCGACATGGCAGAAGACGGCCGGCGCCTCGCCGAAGAGTGCGGTCTCGAGTTGCGCCGCGGTCAGGCGGCACTCCTGCGGCGCCCGCTCGTACTCCGCCAGCCCGTAGACCAGGTCGACGATCGCCGGTACGTCGTCCGGCCTGGCCCGGCGGATCCGCTCATCGCTGTGCATACGCCCATCCTCTCCCAACCACCGCAGCAGTCATTCCTTGACCGGAATCAGTAACTGCATGGCACTCGTTCACTCAACCTTCGATCGACAGACATCTGACAACTGCAGGCTGGCATGCGCCCCTGATACTTCGCCCGCCCGCAGGAGGACCAATGTCAGTCTCACGCCGTCGTTTCCTGGGTCTAGGTGGTGCCGGCACCGCCGCGGTACTGCTCGGCACCGGGGCCTGGGACGCCTCGACCACGTACGCCGCCCCGACCGGCGCAGGCAACCCCTTCACGCTCGGGATCGCGTCTGGCGATCCCCGGTACGAGAGCGTGGTGCTGTGGACCCGCCTCGCCACCGACCCGTACGCCGTGGACGGGCGCGGCGGGATGCCGGCCAAGCCGGTGCGGGTCGAGTACGAGGTCGCCCGGGACGAGCGGTTCCGTCAGATCGTGCGCCGGTCGAGCGTGGTCGCGACGCCCGAACTCGGGCACTCGGTCCACCCCGAGGTCCGCGGATTGCTGCCGGACCACGAGTACTACTACCGGTTCCGCGTCGGCGGCGAGGTGTCGATGACCGGGCGGACCCGGACCACCCCGCACCCGTTCACCTCACCCCGGGAACTCCGCTTCGCCTTCGCCTCGTGCAATGCGTGGCAGGACGGGTACTTCACGGCGTACGAGCACATGGCCGGCGAGGACCTGGATCTGGTCGTGCACCTGGGCGACTACATCTACGAGTCCGGGGTGAAGACGAACAAGCGGGGGGTCGTGACGGACCCGCGGTTCCACACCGAGACGTTCGACCTGGCGCGGTACCGGCTGCAGTACTCGCTCTACAAGACCGAGGCGCCGCTGCAGGCGGCGCACGCGGCGCACCCGTGGATCCACACCTTCGACGACCACGAGGTCGAGAACAACTGGGCCGGCGATCTGAGCCAGGCCGACACCGAGCCGGACCAGGACCCGATCGTGTTCCGGGAGCGCCGGGCGCAGGCGTTCCAGGCGATGTACGAGAACCTGCCGCTGCGGCACGAGCAGATGCCGTCCGGCCCGGACATCCGGTACCACCGGCGGCTTCCGTACGGGCGGCTCGCGGACTTCACCATCCTCGACACCCGGCAGTACCGCTCGGACCAGCCGTGCGGCGACGGCGACTCCTCGACCTGCGACGACCGGTTCGATCCCGACAACACGATGCTCGGCGGGAAGCAGCGGAAGTGGCTGCTGGACGGGTTCCGCGAGTCGCGGGCCCAGTGGCAGGTGCTGGGCAACCAGACGCCGATGGGACAGACGGACTGGACCCCGGGGCCGGAGACGCACGTCTGGCTGGACCCGTGGGACGGCTATGTTGCCGAGCGCAACAAGGTGCTGGCGGCGGCGCAGGACAGCGGCGTCCGCAACCTGGTGGTGATCACCGGCGACCGGCACCAGAACTACGCGATGGAGCTGAAGCGGGACTTCGCCAACCCGGACTCGCGAACGGTCGGCACGGAGTTCGTCGGTACGTCGATCACCAGCGGCGGCGACGGCGCGGACACCACCGACCAGGGCACCCAGTTCCTGCTGGCGAACCCGCACCTGAAGTTCTTCAACTCCCAGCGAGGCTACGTCCGCGTCACCATCGACAAGCACCGCTGGCGCAGCGACTTCCGGGTGGTGCCGTTCGTCTCCCAGCCCGGCGCACCGATCAGCACCCGCGCCACCTACGTCGTCGAGGACCGCAACCCCCACGTCCACAGCGCCTGAGCCAGAGGCAGGCGGTCCCCGGCCGCCTGCCTCTTATCACCAGGTCTGACGGTTTTTCCGATTGAGTCCTGCGTGCGATCGCTCTCAGTGCTTTTTCCTGTTGGAGATCTGAGTTGCCGCGAGCGAGGCTGGAATCATGGCTAACCAGACAAACAAGACCCGCCGGATCGGCGACGTCGAGGTCAGCGCGATCGGGCTCGGCGGGATGCCGATGTCGATCGAGGGCCGGCCCGACGAGGCCCGGTCGATCGCGACCATCCATGCCGCGCTCGACGCCGGCATCACCCTGATCGACACGGCCGACGCGTACCACCTGACCGCGACGGACCTCGGCCACAACGAGAACCTGATCGCCAAGGCGCTGGCCTCGTACGGCGGTGACACGTCCGGCGTACTCGTCGCCACCAAGGGCGGCCACCTCCGCCCCGGCGACGGCTCCTGGACCCTGAACGGAACACCCGAGTACCTGAAGAAGGCAGCCGACGAGTCGCTGAAGCGGCTCGGGGTGGACGCGATCGGCCTGTACCAGTTCCACCGTCCGGACCCGAAGACGCCGTACGAGGACTCCGTCGGCGCGATCCGCGATCTGCTCGACGCCGGCAAGATCCGGCTCGCGGGCATCTCGAACGCGAACCCCGCGCAGATCAAGCTGGCCAACGAGATCCTCGGCGGCCGGCTGGCCTCGGTGCAGAACCAGTTCTCGCCGGCCTTCCGCTCGAGCGAGCCCGAGCTGGAACTGTCCGACGAGCTCGGCATCGCGTTCCTGCCCTGGTCCCCGCTCGGCGGCATCACCAACGCCTCCGACCTGGGCCAGAACCACCCGGCCTTCCACGAGATCGCGGGCGAGCTCGGCGTCAGCCCCCAGCAGGTCACCCTGGCCTGGATGCTGGCGAAGTCCCCGCACGTCATCCCGATCCCCGGCTCCACCCGCCCGGAGACGATCCGCGACTCCTACGCCGCGATCGACCTCCAGCTGACCCCAGCCCAGATCGCCAAGCTCGACGCAGCCTGAAACGCGAGGAGGCCTCCTCCCGCACGCCGCGTTCATTCGCCCCCTTTTGACCATCCCTGCAGCGCACCCTGCCAGTAACAGCCGGCCTGATGGTCAAAAGGGGGCGAATGAACGCAAGGTCAGGGGGCGCGGTGGTTGCGTTGAGCTGCGTACAGATCGGGGCGGGACGGTTTCTGTCCCAGCTGGTAGGTGCCGTTCTCGAGGTCGCCGGGGAAGTCGCGCGGTAGGCCGCTGGGGTCTGATGTCAGACCCTGGAGGCCTACCGTGATGGAGCGGGGAGCCACGTCGGCCAGTTGGATGGCGTACGGGTTTCCGCTGGTGATGCGGACGTTCCAGTGCGCGATGCGGGCGCCGAAGAGCGGGCCCGACGCTGCGGAACCGCCGACCCGGCCGTTGTTGGTCAGGGTGATGTCGGTGCGGGCGTTCTCGAACGGCATCGCCCTGTGAGTGTCGAAGGTGCCTTCCGCCATCCGCCCGCGCCGCCAGACGTTGCCCGCGGACAGGCCCTCCAGGTTGAGTCCGTGATGCAACGCGCCCGTCGGCAGCGGCACCGTGAACGCCTCGATCTCGAACCCGTCCACCAGGTTGTCGTGCGCCTGCATCCGGCACGCGAAGCTGTGGTGGGCCGACCGCCCGCCCACGACCACGTCGGTCAAGGTGACTGCCTTCGTTGTGGTGAACCCGAACCCGAGATCGCAGTTCTCCACCCGTACGTCGTCGGCCCAGCAGTCGTGAACCGCCTGGAAACAAAGGCCGTTCGCCCCAGGATGGCGATTGTGGATCGTCATCGGCCGCAGCTCGTTGCGGATCGTCAGCGACTCCACCCCGACGTCGTGGACGGTCGGCCCGAGCTCGCGCAACCGCGACGGCCAACTCGGCCTGAGGTCGTACCGCAACGGCTGCGCCAACCGCACCAGCCGATCCCCCAGCACAGCCTCGATCCGCACGGGCCACTGCAGCGTCGCGTACTGGATGTACTGCCCACCCGATCCCGTCGTGAGCTGCGGCGCCTTCACGGGCCAGTCGTACTCCCGCGTCCCGGGAATCTCGCCGGCCAGGTGCCGCAGTACGGACGCGTCTGCCGGATTGTCGGTCTCCAGTACTACGAGGTCGCCGGCGGCCAGGTGGCTCGTATCCGACACCAGCAACGTCCGTTGGCCGCGGGAAGCGGCTCCGACCTCGGCCAGAGTCTCGCCGAGCAACCAGCCCTCCGAAGCGGCGAAGTCCTCGGCCTCGGATTTCGCCTTCCGCTCGGGCGCGATCACCCAGATCTGCCCGCCGGTCCAAGACCAACGGCTCTGCAGACTCGGCTGGAGGTTGGGGCGATAGCTCTCCTCCAGCGGCCGGGTGAAGTGCAGGATCGTGCGGTCCCGGCCGGATCCCTTCAGCACCACGTTCGACCAGTGGATCCAGATCGGCGAATCGAGGCGGTAGGTCCCGGGTGGTACGACGATCGTGCCGCCGCCGTGCGTACCGGCGTACTGGACTGCGGCGTTGAACGCGGGAGCGGCGTCGGTGGTGCTGCCAGAGTGGGCGCCGAAGTCGGTGACTCGCGCGATCGTGCGCGGTCGGCGCGGGCGCTCGCCACCGCGGTAGCCGGCGTGGGAGATGTCGGGGATCAGCGGGTGGGCGCCGCGGGCGTCGGCCCACTGGGTGATCAGCTCCTCCGAGAGGTCGCGCGGCCGGTTCGCGACCGATGGGGCCGCGGCGGCCGTAGTACCGGTGAGTGCGGCGGCGGGGATGGCGGCGGCGCTGCCGAGCAGCAGGCGGCGGGTGAGTTTCATGGCGCTCCTCGGGGCGGTGAGGACTCTCGCGGTTTCGCGAGGCGGGACCTAGTTTCACTGGACGGACCCGTGCTGACAAGAGCGGGATGATGGAATGGTCGGCCGAATCGACGCGTTAGGCTTGGCGAGATAGTTCAATAATGAACTACAAGACCTTGGAGGAGGGCCGATGCAGTTCGGTGTGTTCACCGTCAGCGACGTCACGCAGGACCCCACCACCGGCAGGACCGTGAGCGAGGCCGAGCGGATCAAGTCGATGGTGACGATCGCGCTGAAGGCCGAGGAGGTCGGGCTGGATGTGTTCGCGACCGGCGAGCACCACAACCCGCCGTTCGTGGCGTCATCACCGACCACCATGCTCGGCTACATCGCCGCGCAGACCTCGAAGCTGATCCTGTCGACGTCGACCACGCTGATCACCACCAACGACCCGGTGAAGATCGCTGAGGACTACTCGATGCTGCAGCACCTGGCCGACGGCCGGGTCGACCTGATGATGGGTCGCGGCAACACCGGACCGGTGTACCCGTGGTTCGGCCAGGACATCCGCAACGGCATCCAGCTGGCAGTGGAGAACTACGCGCTGCTGCGCCGGTTGTGGCGCGAGGACGTGGTCGACTGGGAGGGCCAGTTCCGCACGCCGCTGCAGGGATTCACCTCGACCCCGCGACCGCTGGACGGCGTACCGCCGTTCGTCTGGCACGGCTCGATCCGCAGTCCGGAGATCGCCGAACAGGCCGCGTACTACGGTGACGGGTTCTTCCACAACAACATCTTCTGGCCGGCCTCGCACACCGGGCGGATGATCGAGCTCTACCGCCGGCGGTTCGAGCACTACGGTCACGGCGCGGCGGACCAGGCGATCGTGGGACTCGGCGGCCAGGTCTTCATGCGGAAGAACTCGCAGGACGCCGTGAACGAGTTCCGGCCGTACTTCGACAACGCTCCCGTCTACGGGCACGGTCCCTCGCTGGAGGAGTTCAGCCGGGAGACGCCGTTGACGGTCGGTAGTCCGCAGCAGGTGATCGAGCGGACGCTGACCTTCCGGGAACAGTTCGGCGACTACCAGCGCCAACTGTTCCTGATGGACCACGCCGGCCTGCCGTTGAAGACCGTGCTGGAGCAGCTGGACATTCTCGGCTCCGAGGTTGTTCCGGTACTGCGGAAGGAGTTCGACTCGCTGCGGCCGGCCCACGTGCCTGAAGCGCCGACGCATGCCTCCCTGAAGGTGGCTGCAGAGCGCGCGCACGACCTGGAGACTCTCGAAGAGGAGACCGCCCGATGAACGAGCGGACCATTGCCGTCGTGACCGCGGGTCTGACTTCCCCGTCGTCCACCCGGCTGCTGGCGGACCAGCTGGCGGCCGGAGTCCGGGACGTCCTCGACGGCCGCGGGATCCCGCGCAAGGTCGTGGTGATCGAGCTGCGGGACCACGCGCACGACCTGACGAACAACCTCCTCACGGGCTTCCCCTCGGAGAGCCTGAGCGAGGTGCTCGAGACCGTCGTACGGGCTGATGCGTTGATCGCGGTGACGCCCACGTTCAGCGCGTCGTACAGCGGCCTGTTCAAGATGTTCTTCGACGTACTGGACGACAAGGCGCTGGTCGGCAAGCCGGTCCTGATCGCGGCAACCGGCGGAACAGAGCGGCACTCACTGGTACTGGAGTACGCACTGCGACCGCTTTTCGCTTACCTGCAAGCGATCGTGGTCCCCACCTCCGTGTACGCCGCTTCCTCGGACTGGGGCCCCCACGCCACCGCCCTCCGAACCCGCGTCGAACGAGCCGCCACCGAACTGGTCGACCTCCTCACCCACCAACCCACCAAGCCCCCCACCGACCCCTACACCACCCCCACCCCCTTCGAAGACCTCCTCAACGGCTGATCGGCGTGCCGGCGAGTACGGCGCGCGCGTGGTGGGTAACGGGACGGCGTGGAGTTCAAGGACGGGCCGGTTTGGCGGGTTGTCTGGGCGGTGCCGTACGCCGCTGCGCGCTTCGGTGGGGCTGGGGCGGCGAGGCGGGCGGCGCGGGTGGTTGGGCGGTTGGAAGGGTTGAGGGACGCGGGCGTGACTCGCGTTGCGATGCGGATCTCGCCTCGGTTGGCTGATCAGAATCCTCGGTTGGCGAAGATCCCGGCCAGTTGGGCAACGAGAGTCGCCGTACGCCGGCAGGGGTTGCGGCTTGAGTTGGATCTGCGGGACAACCTTCAGGCGGTCGTGTATTACGCGGGTCGGTACGAGCCGGCGATGTTCCGGTTCCTGCGGGATGAGCTCCGCCGAGGCGACGTCGTACTGGATGTCGGTGCCAATATCGGGTTGCACAGCCTGAGCGCGGCGAAGCGACTGCGGGAGGTCGGTGGTGGACGGGTGATCGCCTTCGAGCCGGCCGCGGACTCCCTGGAGAAACTGCAGTCCGCCGCCGAGCGCAACAAGGTCGCCGGCCTGATCGAGACGATCCCGGCCGCCCTCGGCGATCGTACGTATCAGGCCGACCTCCGCGCCGACACCCGGTACGACGTCGCCGACGCGGGCGTCCGGTCCCTCCACAACGAAGGTCAGCTCGTCCAGCGGGTACCGGTGATCCGCCTCGACGACTGGGCCCGGGAGCACGCTCTCGAGCGGCTCGATGTGGTGAAGCTCGACGTCGAGGGCTCGGAGATCGCGGCACTCTCCGGAGCCACGCGGACCCTGACGCGGCTGCAGCCGCGCGCAGTACTGGTGGAGGACAAGCGCGAAGACGTGAGGGCGCGGCTGTACGCAGTACTGGATCAGCTTGGCTATCGGCACTCCGGCAAGGTGTTCGACCGCAACGCTCTCTTCCGCCCGGATAGGTCGGTGCTCACGGCATCAACTGGCCGCCATTCACTTCGATGATCTGGCCTGTCACGTAGCCGCTCATCGCGGGTGAGGCGAGGAAGAGGATCGTGCCGACGCATTCGTGCGGTGTGCCGGCGCGGCCCATCGGGATGGTGCCGACGAGGGTCTTCATTTGCTCCGGCGGCGTGTGGCGCTCGTGGAAGGGCGTGGTGATGAGACCGGGGGCGATCGCATTGACGCGGATGCCCTCGGCGGCCAGCTCTTTCGCCAGGCCGCGGGTAAAGGTGCTGACGGCCCCTTTACTGGTCGCGTAGACGACCGAGCCGCCGCCCCCGCCGTTCCGGCCGGCGATCGAGGTGACGTTGATGATCGAGCCGCCCTGCTGCGCGCGGAACACCGGCAGGATCCGCCGGCTCATCGCGAAGACCGAGGTCAGATTCACGTCCATGATCCGGTGGAACTCCTCGTCCGGCACCTCGCCGACCGGCGAGCGCTTGACCAGGTCGCCGGCGTTGTTCAGCAGTACGTCGATCCGCCCGTGCTTGGCCAGTACTGCGTCGACAAGCGTCCCTGCGGACTCCGGATCCGCGAGGTCGGCCTGGTGGATCGAACCGGTCCCGCCGGCCGTGTTCACCGCGTTGAGCGTGTGCTGAACACCCGTCTCGTTGTGGTGGTAGTGCAGCGCGACCGTCGCCCCGGTCTCGGCGAATCCGACCGCCGCCGCGGCTCCGATCCCGCTGCTGGCCCCGGTGACGAGAACAACCTGATCCGTGAAGTCGAGGAATCTCATGCCCTCATCCTGCCGAACCAACGCATTCATTCGCCCCCTTTTCACCCTGGGGGGGTTGCCGAGGGTCACTCGCCTGCCGGCCGGGAGGGTGAAAAGGGGGCGAATGAATGCGTGCGGAGCGCGGCGGCGCAGTACACGCTGTGAAGCGATTCGCGGCGGCGGACTCGGGAGTAGCCTCGACGAATGGCCTACGACCTGGCGAAGCTCGATCTGCGCCGCTGGCGCGTGGCTGACGCGTTGCGCCTGACGGTCGCCCACGCGGACCCGGAAATGGCGTACCAGGGCGGCATCCGCGACACCGCGGCCGCGGTGGACTGGATCGGCCGGGTCGCCGATCTCGACAACGGGCACGTGTACGCCGTCGCCGACGCGGAGGACCACCCGGTCGGCTGCGTCGCGGTGACGAACATCGACCGGCACCAGGTCGGCTGGACCTGGTACTGGACCATCGCGGACATCCGCGGCCAGGGAGTCGCCCGCGACGCCCTCCGCGCCCTGGTCGACTGGGCCCACCACGACGCCGGCCTCTACCGCCTGGAACTAGGCCACCGCACGAACAACCCGGCCTCCTGCACCGTCGCCGCCTCCGCCGGCTTCCTCTACGAAGGCCTCGAACGCCAACGCCTCAACTACGACGGCACCCGCTACGACGTAGAACGCCACGCCCGCCTAGCCCCCGACCCCCTCCAACCCCCCACCCGCCCAGTCACCGTCACCGCCTGAGACGCGAGACACCCCGGTACTGCGTCGCGCGGCACCCCTGAGCACCTAACGTGACCGTCATGGCGAAAGCAGCTGGGAAGAACCGGATGGACTCGTTCCTGTCGTTGGTGGTCGGCGGGGCGGCGGGATTCGGGCTGGTGGTGCTGACCTCGCGAGCCTGGCGCGACTGCGACGTCACCATCAACAGCATCGGCAACGGGCCGACCCTGCTCTTCGTCGGTGTACCGGTCGCCGGAGTCGTGAACATCGTCCTGTTCAGCGTGGTCTACCGGACGTCCCGGAGCACCAAGGGCGGCAAGTTCCTGATGCCGTTCCTCGCGGCCGCCATCGCCATCACGATCGCCGACCTGGCGCTCTTCTCCTGGGCCGGAACCCCCGCCGGCTCGCCAGCCTCCCTCTGCCCCGCCAACGTCCCGCCGTGGTGGCCGACCTGGATTCCTACCTGAGTCCTGTACTACGAGCCGCGGGGCTACTCGCCGTCGGTGACCGGAGCGGCGTAGCTGCGCCAGCGTTCTTCGACCACGTAGCCGAGTGCCAGGTTGGCGCCGAGGCTGGCGTCGTTCTGGTCCGCGCCACCCGTCCCGAAGACCCGCACCCCGTCCGCCAGTAAGGCAAGGATCGACGCGGCCTTGACCGCCTGACCGATGCCCTTGCCGCGGTACTCACTCAAGACCGACGTGAACGACGTGTCCCAGCGACCCTCCATCGGCCCGATGCTGGTCGCTCCCACGAGCCGCTCTCCGTCGAGCGCGCCGAACACCCGCCCGCCGTCGCCCCAGAGCGCCCGGAACTGCTCGAGATCGCCGACCACGTGATGCGTCGCCGGCGTGTACGGATAGTCCTTCTCATTGGCCAGTTCCAGCTCGTGGTAGGCCTCGGCGAACTCGCTGCCCAGTTCCCGGGCGGACACCCCGGACCCCGCGACCCGCAGTACGGCAGCTTCTAGCAGCGCGGGATCGGGATCGCGCAGGCGAGCGCCCCAGGATTCGCCCACCAAGCGATAGCCGCCCGCTTCCAGTACGGCGCAGCGCGGGTCGTCATCACGCAGTACCTCGTAGCTCATCTACCGAGTGTGCGAGAAGCGCGGCCGGGGCTCAACCCGATTCCTTTCCGCGCGGCGCTGGGTCCGTATCCGTGACCGCAGCTGCCGATGCTCAGGATGTGACCCCAGATGTCGCTTGATTTCAGCGTTTTCCTGCCGACCGGATTCGCCCAGGAGTTCACCGCCGGCGCCGATCCGGCGGCGGCGTACCGACAGATCACGGACGTCGCGCAGGCGGCGGACGAGCTCGGATTCCACACCTTGTACGTGCCCGATCACCTGCACACGATCCCGCCCTCGCAGGGACTGTTGTTCGAGGCCTGGTCGGTGATCGCCGCGCTGGCCCGCGACACCCACCGGGTCCGCCTCGGCCAACTGGTTACCGCGAACAGCTATCGCAATCCTGCCCTGCAGGCCAAGATCGCCTCCACGATCGATGTCATCAGCAACGGCCGGCTCACCTTCGGTATCGGCTCAGGCTGGTACGAACCGGACTACCTCGGCTACGGCTACGACTTCGGTACTGCGGGTGACCGCCTCCGCAGGCTCGACGAAGCGGTGCAGGTGATTCGCGCGTTCTGGACCGAGGACGAGGTCACCTTCAACGGCAAGTACTACCGAACCGCCGGCGGGATCAACCAACCCAAAGGGATCCAGCAGCCGCACATCCCGCTGCTGATCGCCGGCGGCGGCGAGAAGGTGACGCTCAGAATCGCCGCGCAGTACGCCGACGCCTGCAACATCATCGAATCCCCGGAAATGCTGGAACACAAGTACGACATCCTCCGAAAGCACTGCGCAGACGTCGGCCGCGACTACTCCACAATCCGCCGAACCGCCACCACGGCGTACATCCTCGGCACCACCGACGAGGAGGCGCGCTCACACATCCCCCCAGGATCCGAGTTCGCCTACCCCGGCAACCTCGCCTCGTACGGCCTGATCGGCACCCCGGAAACCATCCACCAACGAATCGCAGCCTACGAAGCAGCCGGAGTACAAGAACTAGTCATCGGCTTCCGCCACGCCCCCCACCTCACCCAGTTCGCCGCCGAGTTCATGAACTGACCTCGAAGGTGCGGACGCCCAGCCCATCAAGAGCCCCCTGTCAGGTGGACCGCCACGCTCAGCCGCCCCGATCCCCACCCACCCCCCACCCAGGCACCGTCGAGCCACCTGAGCCCGGCATACCGGCGATTAGCAGAGTTTGCGGATCAGGGGGACGACGTCGGTGGTGAACTGGGTGAGGAAGCGCTCCTGGTCATGCCCCGGCCCGTGAACCACCAAGTGGTTGAAACCGGCATCGACGTACGGCTGGAGTTGCTTGAGGACCTCTTCGGGGTCCGAAGCAACGATCCACCGCTTCGCGACCTGCTCGATCGGCAGTTCGTCCGCGAGCCGCTCCATCTCGATCGCGCTGTCGACGCTGTGCTTCTGCTCCGGCGTCAACGACAACGGCGCCCAGAACCGGGTGTTCTCCAACGCATGCGCCGGATCCCGGTCATACGACAGCTTGACCTCGAGCATCCGGTCCACGTCCTCGAACGACTTCCCCGCCTTCTCCGCGCCCTCCTTCACGGCCGGAATCAGCTTCTCCGTGTAAAGATCCATCCCCTTGCCAGACGTCGCGATGAACCCGTCCCCGACCCGCCCCGCGTACTTCGCGACCAGCGGTCCGCCGGCCGCCACGTAGATCTTCAGCGGCGTATCCGGCCGGTCGTAGATCGACGCGTCGACGGTCTGGTAGAACGGCCCGTCCGAGCTGACGCCTTCCTTGGTCCACAGATCGCGGATCAGGTCGACCGCCTCACGCAACCGCGCGAACCGCTCCTTGAACTCGGGCCACTCCCGGCCCGACACCGCGATCTCGTTCAGCGCCTCACCGGTACCGACGCCGAGCATCACCCGGTCCGGGTACAGCACACCCATCGTCGCGAACGCCTGGGCGATCACCGCCGGGTTGTAACGGAACGTAGGCGTCAGCACTGACGTCCCGATCAGCACCCGCTCGGTCCGCTCGCCGACGGCCGCCATCCACGCCAGCGCGAACGGCGCATGCCCGCCGTTGTGCCGCCAGGGCAGGAAGTGGTCCGACACCGTCACGCTGTCCAGTCCGAGCTCCTCGGCCCTGACCGCGTACTCCACCAGGTCCCGCGGCCCGAACTGCTCGGCCGAGGCCTTGTACCCGATTCGAATGCTCACCCTGTGCTCTCCTCAACCTTGGTCTCTAGCCCTAGACAACCTGATCACTCTCCGGAATATGCCGACGACCCCCCGATTTCCTGGTGAGACCTGCCGACGAGCGCCGAGGAATCCCCTCTCAGCCCAGCGGGTGCACGTCGAGCCTTGCCGCCAGGGCCTCGGCATCGTACGGAGCCCGGACCTTCACGTCATTGTCGAAGTAGACGAACACATCCCGCTTCTTCCGCCGGGCCGGCGGAGCCATCGTGCGACCGTCCGTCGGTGTACCGCCCTGCTGCCAGGTGCGGACCTTGCCGGCCCACCGGTCGAGCGCCTCGTCGTCGTACCCGCTGACATACAACTCCTCAGCGCCATGCAACCGGGCGTAGACGAAGTCCGAACTGATGTCGTCGAGCATCGGCCACTTCCCCGCCGTATCCGCGCACACCAACGCGACATCGTGCTCGCGCAGCAGTTCGATGAACTCAGCATTCTCGTACGACGGATGCCGCACCTCGAGCGCATAACGCAACGGGAGATCAACCGTGGTCTCCAGCAGCGCCCGACCCTTCATCCGCTCATCGTGCCCAGCGGCAACCTCGGCGGCAGCGCCCGTTGTCCGAGGCAACAGCTCGAAGAACGCCGCGAGCCGATCCCGGTCGTACCCGAGAGTCGGAGGCAACTGCCACAGCACCGGCCCGAACTTGGCACCCAACGCGAGCACCCCGGAGGCGAAAAAGTTCGCCAGCGGCGCCTCCACATCGGCGAGCTTCTTCAGATGCGAGACGAACCGCGGCCCCTTGACCGAGAACACGAACCCGTCCGGCGTCTCGTCGTACCAGCGCTGGTACGACGACGGTCGCTGCAGCGAGTAGAACGACCCGTTCAACTCGATCGAGTTGAGCCGCCGCGAGGCGAACTCCAACTCGGCCCGCTGGGGCAGTCCCTCCGGATAGAACACCTTCCGCCAGGGCGCATACCGCCACCCCGAGATCCCCACCCGCGCCGCTCCAGTCCGCCAGCTCTCCACCCCACCACCCTGCCAGTCGTCAGAAGCCGGCGGCCAGGCGGCGTTCCAGCGGACCTCCTTTGGTCAGCTGGCGAGTGGTCGTATCAGCGTCGATGAGCAACAGTTCGGTACGGGCCATCTCGGCCAGGTCCGCAAGCTCTTCGGAGC
Organism: Kribbella sp.; assembly: GCF_035687465.1. Lineage (NCBI taxonomy): Bacteria > Bacillati > Actinomycetota > Actinomycetes > Propionibacteriales > Kribbellaceae > Kribbella > Kribbella sp. The sequence continues at coordinate 7,360 of NZ_DASRXP010000547.1, read as the reverse complement.
CGATCGCCGTGGACAGGACGGCGATCGCCCAGGTCAGCCATCCCCACCACCACCACCGCGGGGCCGGCGGCAGCGTCTTGTGAACGCTAACAACCTTGCTGGTCAAGGACGTTCACTCAATCGTCCGTCCTTGCTGCACGACACCGCCGTACAGATTGCAGTAGTAGTCAGCCAGCGCATCGCCGTACTGCGGGTCGTCCACCAACAGTGGGTCGTACGGCGGGGCGCCGATGATCTCGGCGATGCTGCGGTCGACCGTGATCCGGTGCTCGCGATGGTCGATCCGGTCGATCGTGCCGACCGGCAACAGGATGCGCTGGCCGATCACCCACGCACCCGTGTCGACGACGAACGCCTCCCGACCGGCTGAGGACTGGGTGTCCTCGACCTCGCCGACCTCACCGTCGGTCCCCAGCACCAGGTAGCCGACCAACTCGGTCGGCTCGTTGTGTCCGATCCCCGGGCGGAACTCCCACGGCTCGAAGCCGCTCATCGTGACCAGGTCCCCGCCCGGCTGCGTCGCGCAGTACGGGCCATCCCTCATGCATACACCGCCAATCCCCACGACGGAACCGCGTACGGTCAGCGGAAAACTCTCAGCGCAGGACCTCGGCCGCGATGGGGCGGAAGAGTTGGACCGTATCGGCCATGAACTGCAGGGGGCGTACGCCGAGGTGGCGTAGCGCGGGCCCGTGGTCGACGGCAACGACTCCAACCGCGCCGAGCATCAGGATCCACCAGCCTGCGGCCGCGGCGAGACGAGCCGGTCGCGGTACGTGGGCAAAGCCGCCGCGCAACCGATGGACGTGGAATGGGACGTGACGCTCCTCGTCGGCCAGAATCCGAGCGGCGACCTCAGTGAGTACAGGGTCTTCGGTGCCGTCGCGCAGCGCCTCGTAGTACCGGAGCGCGACAACCTCGGCAACCATCAGCGTCATCAACTCCAGCCGCAGCCCCAATGCACGCCGCACACTGACGAAGACTTTGTCGCTCCAATGCCCGTCGATGGTTGAGGCTCCAGCGTTCAGCAGCAACTGTTCGAGCAAGCGCGCATGATTCTGTTCCTCGGCTACGAACAGGCGCACCGCAGCCGCGTACGCCGGATCGCCGACCCGCGCGCTTTTGCCGATCAGGCTCGCGCCATCTCCGTCCTCGCCCGCCTGAAACTTCTGAACACTGCGAACCATCGCTCGATCCAGTACTCCGCCCGCCTGCCACGGCGGACTGCTCTCCCGTGCCCGAAGCTCGGCGGCATCCTCGAACCCCCGCAGCCAACCGTCGAAGGTCGTGCCTCCCATACGTTCCCCTTCTCACAGTCTCTTCAGCTGGCGACACAATCCGGACGTCAATCGTCCGCGTTGGTCGTTATCGTGGCCCCCATGGCTATCGCACGCTTTCCAGGCATCGTCATCGATTGTCCCGACCCTGCTGCCCTCGCGACCTTCTACGGCGCGCTGCTGGACTGGAAGGTCGAGACCTCCTCCGGCTGGGCCGAAATCCGTTCGGACTACGGACACTGCATCTGCTTCCAGCAGGTAGAGGCTTACACACCGCCGAGCTGGCCGACCCAGGCAATCCCCCAGCAAATGCACCACGACCTGATCGTCGAAGACCTCGACGCCGGCGAGGCCGCAGTACTGGAACTGGGCGCCACCAAACATGACCACCAGCCCGGCACCACCTTCCGAGTATTCCTAGACCCAGCCGGCCACCCCTTCTGCCTCTGCGTGAACTGACCCGGCCAGGCTGGCACGCGTCAGGGCCAGGAATACTCGCTCGCCATCCGAAGGCACTTTAGGCATGCTCGGGTGTATGCCCGATGTGTACTTCGACGAGTGGATCGCTCAGCGGTACGAGGATCTTTGGCCTGAGCTCTTCGATCCTGCCGTCGTTGATCCGGCTGTGCGCTTCCTCGCCGAGCTTGCAGGGACTGGCCCCGCTCTCGAGTTCGGCATCGGTACCGGGCGTATCGCGCTACCCCTTAGCCGGCAGGGCGTCCGCGTTCACGGGATCGAGTTGTCCAGCGCGATGGTCGCGCAACTGCAAGCCCAGCAGGACGCCTCCGAAATCGAGGTATCCATCGGCAACTTCGCAACCACCGCCCTGGACGAACGGTTCACACTCGTCTACCTGCTGCGTAACACGATCACGAACTTGCCGACCCGGGCCGAGCAGGTCCAGACCTTCCGCAACGCGGCCGCGCACCTGCAGCCAGGCGGCGTCTTCGTCATCGAGAACTACGTCCCCGCCCTGCAACGTCTCCCACCCGGCGAAACCATCCACGTCTTCACCGCGACACCCACCCACCTGGGCTTCGAGGAATACAACCTCGTGACCCAGATCGCGGTCTCACACCACTACTGGCAGATCGACGGCCACCTGAAGACCTTTTCCTCACCACACCGCTACGTCTGGCCTTCCGAACTGGACCTGATGGCCCAACTCGCCGGACTAACCCCACACGCCCGCTGGACCGACTGGCACCACACCCCCTTCACCGCCAACAGCCCTACCCACATCTCAATCTGGCAACTCCCGCCCCGCAGTTGATCGGCACCAATCATTTGACTGCGGCTCAGGACCAAGACGCCGGCGGTCCCTGGCTATCCGAACTGGCCGGGCTGGTAGTCGCCTGCGGGCTGCTGGACGATGACGTTCAGGCGGTTGAAGGCGTTGATGAGGGCGATCCCGGACACCAGTGCGGTGAGCTGCTCCTCGTCGTAGTACTTGGCAGCATTCGCCCACGCCTCGTCCGTGACCCCGCCGGCTGTATCCGCGATGCGGGTGCCTTGCTCGGCCAGCTCCAGCGCAGCGCGCTCGGCCTCGGTGAACACCGTCGCCTCCCGCCACGCGGCGACCAGGTTGAGGCGCAACTGCGACTCACCGGCAGCGAGCGCGTCCTTCGTGTGCATATCGGTGCAGAAGCCGCACCCGTTGATCTGGCTCGCGCGGAGCCCCACCAGCTCCTGTGTCGCGGCAGGCAACGTCGAACTCGCGAGCCCGTGGCCCGCGGAGACGATGTGCTTCATGAACCTGCCTGCAGTCGGGTTGTCGAAAAGGTTCAAGCGGGCATCCATGGTGCACTCCTCTACCGTCGTCGATCGCTACACCCCTCCGACGAGGTAGTACGTCAAGATGTGAGGTGGAGAAGCTCTTCGCGCAGCCGGGCCGGCGTCTCGTCTGTAGGATTTCCTCATGACGGCTGACGATTCGGGACTTGTCCCGCGGAGCGAATTGCGCGCGTCCCACGCAGACCGCGACGCGGTGGTGGAACGGCTGCGGGACGCGGCCGCCGAGGGCCGCATCGATATCTCCGAGCTCGATGACAGGCTGGCGCAGGCTCTGAATGCCAAGACACTGGCCGAGCTGACGCCCCTGACCGCGGATCTGCCGTCCGTGGGCGGCACAGCCTCGGGCAAGCCGCTCGTACTCAACGGCGGCCTACACGGCGCGAAACGTACAGGGCCCTGGCGCGTCCCCCCGCACATCACCGCGCACGGCGGCCTGGCCGGCGTCAAGCTCGACTTCACCCAAGTGGACTGCCGGCTACCCGAGGTAACGGTCGAGGCACACGGCGAAATGGCCGGCGTCGTCATCGTCATCCCCACCAGCTGGGCAGTCGACACCGACGGGATCAGCGGCGTCAAGGACAAGACCACCCCCGACCGCCTCCCCGGCACCCCCTTGATCCATCTAACCGGAACCGCGGGCCTGGCCGGCGTAGTAGTCCGCCACCCCAACCTCCGAGAACGCCGCAAACTGAAACGCGCCGAGTTGGGCCGCTGACAGCGCCCTCGTCAAGTCCGCAGCCGATGGCCTACTTGCTGTGCACGATCTGGAGCAGGTTGCCGCAGGTGTCGTCCAGGACCGCTGTGGTGACTGGGCCCATCTCCAGCGGCTCTTGGGTGAACCGAACGCCGAGTTCGCGAAGCCGACTGAACTCTGCAGCCACATCGTCCACGGCGAAGGACGCTGCCGGTATGCCGTCCTCGACCAGCGCCTCCTTGTACGGCTTCACCGCGGGATGACCGTCGGGCTCCAACAGCAGCTCGGTTCCGTCGAGGTCTTCCGGTGAGACCACGGTGAGCCAACGGTCCGTACCCAGCGGGACCTCATTCTTCTTCACGAAGCCGAGCACGTCGGTATAGAAGCGTAGGGCCTTGTCCTGGTCGTCGACGAAAACGCTGGACAGGTGGATCCTCATGGGGTGCCTCCGGTTGAATCGCGTTTGAGCCACCGGGTGACGATGCGCTCAAGAGGTTCGGTGTTCAGATCGTGGAACTTGTAGCGCCCCTGGCGCCGGGTACGGATCAGATCGGCGGATTCCAGTACGGCCAGATGCTGGCTGATCGCCTGGCGCGACAATCCCACACCATGCTTGGTCACCAACCGCGTACAAATCTCGAAAAGCGTCTGGCCGTCCCGTTCCACCAACTCATCGAGAATGCGCCGCCGCGTCGGATCAGCCAGCGCCTTGAAGACATCCTCCGCCATAAGCGTCACTATAGGCAAGTCACGACTTGCCTATCAAGGTAGGTTCACTCACCCGGGCCGTGCCATTCTGCGGATCCGGGCAAACCGCAACCGAATCGTCCAATGGGAGACGCCAACGTATGAGCAGCCCACTATCGCCACCTGCACCTGACGGATCATCCGTCCTGATCGGCGCTCTCGTTCCGCTGACTCGGCCTGGCTGGGTCGAGGCAGGACAACACTTGCTCGCTGGACTCGAGCTGGCTGTTCGCGAAGTGAACGACGACGGTGGGATCGTCGGAAGACCACTCGAGCTGGTGGTTCGAGACACCGCGGCTGATCCACAGAGGGCAACCGCCGCCGTCGATGAACTGGCTCGCCTGGGTGTGGCCGCCTTGGCCGGGGAGTATCACAGCGTCGTCGCTCGCGCCGCTGCTGCAAGGGCCGACGCCCTCGGTCTGCCGTTCCTCTGCTCGTCGGCGGTTATCGACGCGCTTACCGAACAGCCAACGGACTGGGTCGCGCGCCTTGCTCCGGCCCAGTCCCACGGCTGGCAGATCTACGCAGACTTCCTCCTCAACGCTGGCCACAGTCGAATCGCCGTAGCGGCCCAGTCGAGTGTCTATTGGGCAGCTGGGACCCGCATTCTGCGGGACTACCTCGCTCCACGCGGCGGTACCGTCGTCGAACTCGACCTGGGCACGCTCACCCCCACGGCCGTGTGCGACGAACTCGTCGACAAACGTGCGACAGCCCTCCTGCTTCTGGTCGGCCACCCGGCGCCGGCAGTGTCGATCGTCAAGTCTGTCCGCCGCGACCCGCGCCTCGCCGAGATCATGATCGGTGCTCCGGCAGGGCAACCGGAGTTCGCCGAATGGGCAACGTTGCTGAGCGACGACAGTGCCGGGATCCCGTTCTTGCGCTACCTGCCCGAGCACCTCAGCCCGCTCGGTGCACGAGTCGAGTCGGCCCTCCGCGAGCGGCTAGGCGAAGCACCTTCCTTCGTCGCCTTCGAGGGCTACGACACGGTCGCAGTCCTCGCCGAGGTGCTGCGCTCCCATGGCACGGACCGAGCGCGCATTGCCGAAGCCTGGCCGCACGTCGCAATCGAAGGCACCCGCGGGCAGATCAAGTTCTCCCGCACACCAGACATCAGCGTTTGGCAATGGACTTGGCCCCCTGTCCAAGTCGTTGATCGAGATCCAGCGAACCCCGATCGCTTTCGGATCCTTCATACCGGCTGAGAGAGCCGCTCGAGAGCGGACCGGAGAAACGCGTCGCGCCTCTTGGTGATCACCGGGCCAAGGTCAGTACGGGTGTTGAGAGCCGCGACCGCGTCCCAATAGGCCACGTTCGTGGCCGGCTGGCCAGTGGCTTGTTCCCATCCGTCCACGACGCCCCCGATTGCCTCGAGGCCGTACGTGATGGCGATCTGTTTGCGTAGTTCGCCGATGTCGACGCCTGGGTCGCCGACACCGGCTGTCTTCCAGTCGATCAGGGTCCAGGCGGTGTCGCCTATCCATGCCATGTTGCCCGTCCACACGTCGCCATGGACAAACACGGTCGGGCCCTTCGGCCGGGCCATGCTCTGAATCCATTCGTCCGCCCTACGCAGCAGTGGCGACGTCGCCATGTCACCCTGCCGCCGGTCCCGGGCGAAGTCGTCGACCGCAATCGGGCGCGTTCTGAGCGGTAGATCGCGCCGAGGCGCCAGCGGGATCGCGTGAACCTGCGCGAGTGCCGCACCGGCTTCGCGGATCCGCGAAACAGGCACTGCCCGCGGCCACGTAGTACTCCCGGCAACGAAGGTTTCCAGCGTTGCCGGTACGCCGGCCTCAGTACCGTCAAGGTCTTCGGCGAGCAGCCGCGGAGCCGGCACGCCGTTGCCATGGGCAACCTCTAGCGCGGCAGCCCCGGTGGCGATCATCTCTGCATCAATGCGTGGGGTCGGAGAACGCAGTACCACGTGTTCCCTACGGCCGCGCACGTCAACACTCAGCCGCCACGGTCCTTGATCGTCATGCAGTGCTCGCACTGACACGATCATCGCGTCGCTACCCATGGAACCGGTAGCCCAACTCAACAGTCGCTCGGTCGGCTCTCCGCCGCCTGCAGTTCTACCCGTCCCGCACTCAGCGAGGTTGGCAGACCACGGGGGTGGGGTCAAGAGAGCAACCCGCAGTCCTGAGCGACACGGTGGTTGACACCCCAAGCCCAGCCCTTCCAGGGTGACGGCATGCACTCATCACCACCACGCCGATTCGACCCACCTGCCCTGCACGCAGCACTCGATGCCCAACGAACCGCACAAGGCCTGTCCTGGGCCGCCGTCGCCGAACAAGGCGGCGTCGCCGTTGCCACCATCAACCGCCTCCGTCACCACGGCCGATTCGAGATCGACGGGATCCTGGCCCTGACCAGCTGGCTCGGCCAACCCCTCGAAACCTTCACCCGCCCAGGGCACCTACCACCCGAAGCACTCAACCCCGGAGCCAAGTCGACAACCCGACCCGACCACGGACCACAGCACTGACCAAGCCCTCCACCTCCACTGACCAGCAGTCCAGGTGCCCGCGTCCTGATCGCCTGGAGGACCTTCACCTGCTCCTTGTCGTCCCGCCCGAGGGTCGTTCAGGTTCGAGCCAGTCGACCTGAGGCGGCGGCCGTAAACTCCTGCGCATGACTGTCTTGGACGACCAAGGCCGCCCGCAGCCTCCTCTCGCGTCCGGCGAGATCGAGACCCTCGTAGGCTTCTTGGAGTACCAACGCGCTACGTTCGCCTGGAAGTGCTCCGGCCTGGACGTGGCCGGTCTGACGGCGACCGTGGGCGCCTCGACGATGACGCTGGGCGGGATGCTCAAGCACCTGGCCTACTACGAGGACCACT
>NZ_DASRXP010000546.1:0-4084 GCF_035687465.1 Kribbella sp. | reverse complement strand
CTCGGTGCCGCCGAAGTTCCTGCCGACCGATCCGCAGTGGAGCAACTACCGGCAGGTGTTCGAGCTGATCCCGGTCTTCCTGTGGAACAGCGTGAAGCTGGCCGGGCTGAACGTGGTCGGCATCCTGATCGTGGCGTCGATGGCGGGCTATGCCTTTGCCCGGTTGAAGTTCGCGGGACGTGACATCGCGTTCATGGTGCTGCTGGCGACCTCGATCATCCCGGGCATCGCGTACCTGATCCCGCAGTACATCGTCTTCCGGCACATCGGCTGGGTGGACACGCAGTACCCGTTGTGGGTGCCGAAGGTGCTCACGCCGGTGTTCGCGACCTTCCTGATGCGCCAGTCGTTCCTGACCATCCCGAAGGAACTGGAGGACGCCGGCAAGATCGACGGTGCGTCCACCTTCGGCATCTACTGGCGGATCATGCTGCCGCAGACCAAGCCGGCGCTGGCCGCGATCGGGGTCTTCACCTTCCTCGAGTCGTGGAACGACCTGTTCGGTCCGCTGATCTACATCAACTCCGAGAACCTGCAGACGCTGCCGGTGGCCCTCGCGCAGTTCCAGGGCGAGTACTTCACCCAGATCAGTCTGCTGATGTGCGGTGCGACGGTGTCCGTCGTACCGGTGATCGCAGTGTTCCTCTTTGCACAGCGCTATTTCATCCAGGGCATCACGATGACGGGAATGAAGGGGTGAGCGACTTGCCGGACAGGCTTGTGGCTATGCAGATCGGAGCGGTTTCGTTCGTCGACGAGGGTGTCGACCAGACGCTGGACCTGCTGGCGGAGAAGGGGGCGGTGAACGCGTTGTTCCTCGCCACCCCGACCTGGACCAGAGGAACCGGGGGCCGGCAGATCCCCGGACACCCGATCCCCGACCACGGCGGATCGGAGTACGACCTGGGCTGGGTGGGCGGCAACTACGCGACGCCGCATCCGCAGTACTACGGCAACACGGTGCTCGGCGCGGTCGGGCGCGCCCCTGAGCACCCGGAGTTCGACCTGCTCGCGGACGTGATCCCGAAGGCGCGCGAGCGGGGGATGAAGTCCTTCGCCTGGATGGAGGAGAGCGGCGGCGCCCGCGAACTGCGGCGCTATCCGAACTTCGCCAAGGTGCTCGAGGTGGACGCCTGGTCGCGGCCGGCGCGGCGGCCGTGCTTCAACAACCCGGACTACCGGAACTGGCATCTGGGATTCGTCGAGGACTACGTGCAGAGCTACGAGCTGGACGGACTGGCCTGGTGCTCCGAACGGCCCGGGCCGCTGAATCTCCTGATGCAAGGTTCGGCCGATGTCGCCGACATCGGGTGTTTCTGCCCACATTGTGCCGAGATCGGCCGGGCGCGGGGCATCGATGTGGCTCGCGCGCAGCAGGGCTATCGCGAACTGCTGGAGTGGAACCAGCGGGTCGGTGCCGGTGAAAAACCCGCCGACGGGGCGTTCGTGACGTTCTGGCGGATCCTGCTGAACTTCCCCGAGGTCCTGGCCTGGCAGACGTTGTGGACCGAGAGCCAGCGACAGCTCTACCGCGACATCTACGGCGTCGCCAAGGCCTGCGCTCCGGAGGTCCAGGTCGGCTGGCACGTCTACCACAACATCTCTTTCAGTCCGTTCTACCGGGCGGACCAGGACTACGCCGAGATGGCGAAGTTCTCGGACTTCATCAAGGTGGTGATCTACAACAACTGCGCGGGACCGCGGTTCTACACCTGGGTGAAGAACATCTGCCGCGCCCTGTTCGCCGACGCCGAGCCCGAGGATGTCTACCCGCTGATGATGAAGCTGCTGCAGTTGGACGAGGGCTCGTACGACAAGCTGCCGCAGACCGGGTTCACCGCCGACTATGTCCGCCGCGAAACCGCCCGGGCGGTCGCCGGTGTGGACGGCCAGAGCGCGATTTACCCCGGCATCGACATCGACATCCCGGTCGGGGTGAAGCGCCAGCGGCTGGAGCCCGCTCTTGACGTCGGCAGCAAGGCCAACTGGGACGACAACGAGGGCGAGCTGACCGCCTGTACTCCGGACGGGGTCCGCGACGCCGTGCTCGCCGCGTTCGAGGGTGGCGGCGAAGGAGTCGTGCTCAGCCGGAAGTACTCGGAGATGCTGCTGGACAACCTCTCCGGTGCCGGCGCGGCGATGAAGGCCCTGGCCGGATGACGGCCGCACCCTGGTACCGGCGCACCCTGCGCTGGGCCCAGACGAACCTTACCGAGAAGGACCCGGCCCGGTACGACGCGGACTGGTGGCGCGGGCAGTGGCGCCGGACCAGGGTGCAGGGCGCCATCGTCAACGCCGGCGGGATCGTTGCCTACTACCCGAGCAGGTTCCCCCTGCAACACCGGGCGGAGTTCCTCGGCGACCGCGACCTGTACGGCGAGATCGTGGCGGCCGCCCGCGCCGAGGACCTGGTGGTACTCGCGCGGATGGACTCGAACCGTGCGCACCAGGAGTTCTACGACGCGCACCCCGACTGGTTCGCGATCGATGCCGACGGCAACCCCTACCGGGCCGGAGACCTGTACGTCGCGTGCGTCACCGGGCCGTACTACCGCGAGTACCTGCCCGGCGTGCTCGAGGAGATCATCGAGCGGAGCGCGCCCGACGGGATCACCGACAACAGCTGGAGCGGCCTGGACCGGGACCACGTCTGCTACTGCCCGAACTGCTCGGTCGGCTTCAAGGGCGCCACCGGCCTGGACCTTCCGGGCCGCGTTGACTGGGACGATCCGGCGTACCGGCGGTGGATCGTCTGGAGCTACCAGCAGCGAATGGCGGTCTGGGACCTCAACAACGAGGTGACGACGAGAGCAGGTGGGCCCGACTGTCTGTGGATCGGCATGAACGGCGGCGAGGTGGTTGCCCAGAGCAAACGGTTGCGGGACGACCGGGCGATCTGCGACCGGACTCCGATCTTCCTGCTGGACTCGCAGTACCGGCACGAGGGCGGCGGTTTCCAGGCCAACGCGGACAGCGGCAAGCGGCTGCACGGGCTGCTGGGTCCGCAAGCGCTGATTCCCGAGAGCACGGCGATGTACGACGCGGGGACCCCCACGTTCCGCCTCGGCAGCAAGCCGGAGGCCGAAGCGCGGATGTGGGCGGTGGAGGGGTTCGGCGGTGGCATCCAGCCCTGGTGGCATCACATCGGCTCGGTGCACGAGGATCGGCGCCAGTACGCGACGGCGGAGCCGCTCTTCCGCTGGCACGAGCAGAACGAGCAGTACCTGGTGAACCGTGAGCCGCTTGCGACCGTCGGCTTGTTGTGGAGTCAGCGCAGCCTGGACTTCCACGGCAAGGACCAACCGGAAACCCGGAGCGTCCTGCCCTATCGAGGCTTCGCGGATGCGTTGATCCGGGCCCGGATTCCTTACCGGCCGGTGCACGCGGACCAGGTCGCCCGGGATGCTCCCGGGCTCGGCGTCATCGTCGTACCGAATGTCGGGGTGCTCACCTCCGAGCAATGCGAGGCACTGCGGGCCTTCGCCGAGGGCGGTGGCGGGCTGGTCGTGACGGGCGAGTCCAGCCTGTACGACGAATGGGGTGATCGGCGGGACGACTTCGCTCTGGCGGACGTGCTCGGGGTCCACTGGACGGGTGAGCAGCGTGGCGATGGTCTGGTGGGCGCGGTCAGCTGGGAGACGTACGACAACCACAGCTACCTGCGGATCGAGGACCGCGAGATTGTGGACGGCTTCGGGGACACCGATCTGCTGCCCTTCGGTGGCCGGGTCGAGGTGGTACGGACCGACGGCCGGGCAGCGCTGACCTGGGTACCGCCCTTCCCGATCTACCCGCCGGAGAAATCGTGGATGGCCGAACCGCGCACCGGCGTACCGGCCGTGGTGCTGGGGTCGTCCCGGGTCGCCTATCTGGCGGCGGATCTGGATCGGTTGTACGCGCGGCACCACCATCCCGATCACGGGCATTTGCTGGCGAACCTTGTTCGCTGGGCGGCGCCGGACGACATTCCCCTGGCGGTCGAGGGAGCCGGAGTACTCGACTGCAACCTTTACCGGCAGGGCGAGGCCGTCATCCTGCATCTGGTCAATCTCGATCAGGGCGGCGCGTGGCAGGGGCGTCTGGA
>NZ_DASRXP010000545.1:0-43081 GCF_035687465.1 Kribbella sp. | reverse complement strand
TGTTTCGCTGGCCTCGACCACGTACCACTTCGCTACTCTCGACGAGTTGTTGGTCGCCGCGCTGATCTGGGCTTCGGAGGACCTCACCGCCGAGTTGCAGGAGCGGGTGAACGAGCTCGGCGCTCGCCCGGCGGACGAGTTGGCCCGGTTGATCGAGCACTGCCTGGTCTATCGCCGAGGCCGCACGCTGGCGGCGTACGAGCTCTATCTGCTGGCGGCTCGACGGCCCGCTCTGCGCGAGGCCGCGGCGGCCTGGCTCGGACCGTTGAATGAGATCGCGCGCAGCTTCACCAGTGATGCCCACAAGGCGGGCCTGCTGGTGGCGGCCCTCGACGGGATCCTGCTGCAGGCCTTGATCGGTGCCCGAGAATTCAACCGCGCCGACTTCGACGGGCTGCTCGCAGTGCTCAGGTAGGGACGGGTGCAGTCGACGCGCGAACGATGAGCTCCGGGCGCATCAGCAGCGACTGTCCGGGGATGGGCTCGCCGCTCTCGATACCGGCTCGCAAGTGCGCGAAGGCCGCTGTCGCCATCTCCGGCAGGGGCTGGCGGATCGTGGTCAGCGCAGGCGCGGCGAGATCGGCGAGCACGATGTCGTCGAAGCCGATCACCGACACGTCGTCCGCCACGCGCAGCCCGGCGTCGCGGATGCCGGCGCAGACACCCAGCGCGCACATGTCATTGATCGCGACGATCGCGGTCGGCGGTCGCTCGCCGGACAGCAGTTCGGTCGCCGCGGTGCGACCCAGGCCGGCAACGTCGAGATCGCCGTACCGCTCGTCGGGACCGCCGGACCAGACCGGCGAATCGGCCGGATCGAGGCCAGCTGCCTCAAGGGCTTCGCAGAATCCGCGGAACCGCTCACGCCGGTTGACGCTGCGCAGCGAACCGGAGACGAAGGCGATGCGCTTGTGGCCAAGCTCGAGCAGATGCCGGGTGGCCAGCTGAGCGCCGACCACGTTGTCCAGGCTGATGTTGACCAGCGTCTCCGGATCTCCGACCTGTGCGGTCCGGTCGAAGGCGACCAGCCCGAGGCCGTCGCGAACGATCGGCATCAGGTGCTCCAGCGACGGCAGCGACGAGCACAGCACGACACCGCGGATGCCGTCGGCCCACAGCTCCTCGACGTACTTGCGTTCACGGTCGGGATCGCGCTCGCTGTTGCACAGCAGGACGTGGTACCCGGACTCCAGGGCGGCGGCCTCGAGGTGCCGGGCGAACGTGCCCCAGAAGGGGTTCGCGACCGAGGGCACGACCAGGCCGATCACCTGGATCCGGCCGGTCCGCAGTTGCCGCGCGGCCCGGTTCGGCCGGTAGCCGAGTCGCTCGATCGCGGCCTCGACCCGCTGCCGGGTCTGTGGCAGCATCCGTCCGGGCCGCCCGTTGAGCAGGTTCGACACCGTGCTCGGCGACACTCCCGCCTCTCGGGCGACCTGGTAGATCGTCACACCACTCATGCTGTCCTTCCGAGCGACCCCTGAGGCCCACAGGGTAGCCGCCGTCCCGCGCTTCCGCCATGAATCCCGGCATTGACAGCGTGACGTAGCCCACTTACGGTACTAAACCGATGCACCAGTAAATCGATGCATCGGTGCTAGTGCATCACTGCCGTTGGCTCACCGCCGGGCCGGGCGCATGACGATGAGGAGAACGCTGATGGGACTCCTGCGAACCGCCTGGGCCGGTGTGCTCGCCCTTGGCCTGCTGGGCGTCGCGGCCTGTGGTGGGCCGGCGCCGGGCCAGAACACCAGTACCGAGATCACCGGCGAGATCCGGATGCTGACGCCGATCTTCGAGGGCGCCGAGGGACAGAAGGTGCTCGACGGCCTGATCGCCGACTTCAAGAAGCAGCACCCTGGGGTCACGGTCGTGCCCGACTACACGACGTACGCGAAGCTGAACGAGAAGCTGACCACCTCCATCGCCAGCGGCCGCCCGTACGACGTGATGCTGATGGGCGTCGGCTGGATCCCGCCGTTCGCGGCCAAGGGCGTGCTCGCCGACCTCGGCGAGGACAAGGCCCAGCTGACCAGCCTGTACGACCAGCGCGTGGTCGACCCGGGTGTCTACGACGGCAAGGTCTACGCGCTGCCGATCATGCTCGACACCCGGTACGGCATCTACCGCAAGGACCTCTTCGCCGCGGCCGGTCTGAGCGCGCCGCCGAAGAACTTCGACGAACTGCGCGACTACGCCCGCAAGCTGACAGTCCGGGACTCCAGCGGCAAGCTGACCCGCGCCGGCCTGGACATCCTGTCGATCGACCTCCGGCAGGGCTTCGAGACCTTCCTCTGGGCGAACGGCGGTGACCTGTTCACGCCGGACGGCAAGGTGGCATTCAACTCGGAGAAGGGGGTCGGGGCACTGCAGTTGATGGCCGACGTCATCCGCACGGACAAGTCCGAGGATGTCGGCTTCACCGAGGCCGGGGCGGCGACCGGGGTCCCGCTGGTGCAGGGCCGGGCCGCGATGATGCTCGGGCACAACAACACCTGGCTCGAACTGGAAAAGAACGCGCCGGAGCTGATCAAGGACGACAAGATCGGCTTCTTCACCATCGCCAACGAGCGGCCGGCCATCTTCCAGGGCGGCACCATCGCCACCGTGTCGGCGAAGTCGAAGCAACTGCCGGCCGCCAAGGCGCTGGTGAAGTACCTCGCCAGCTCCGAGCCGGCCCTGGCCGCGAACGAGCAGCGCGGCAACGTCCCGGCCCTGAAGAGCCTGGTCACCTCCGACTACGTGAAGAACAACAAGTCCGTGCAGTTCGCGATGGAGAACCTCGATGTCGCGTACTCCGAGGGCGGCGTACCGGCCTGGCTCGAGATCCGCGGCGACTTCAAGTCCACGATCGAGTCGGTGCTGCTCGGCAGGAAGACCGCGAAGCAGGCTCTCGACGACCTGGCAGAGAAGGCGACGGCGGCGATCGCGGCCGGCCGATGACGGCCGGTCTCACCGCTCCACGGGTCGCGGCCCCTGATCCGCCGCGACCTGGGCCGGGGTCGACCCAGCCTTCCCGCTGGCGCAGGCTGGGCTACGAGCGGCGCCGGGCCGCGGCGTGGATGCTGGCGCCGGCGCTGGTGCACCTGACCATCTGGATCGGCATCCCCACCGTCGCCACCTTCGTGCTCGCCTTCACCAACTACGACGTGCTGGCCGGGACGATCTCGTGGGCGGGGCTGGCGAACTTCCGGGAGATCTTCAGCGACCCGACCTGGAACCTGTCGATCTGGCACACGGTCGTCTACACCTTCTTCACCGTGCCGGTGGCGATGGTCATCGCGGTGGTCATCGCCGTCCTGCTGAACAACAACCTGCGCGGGCGAGCGTGGTACCGGGCGGCCTTCTTCCTGCCGCACATCACCGCGACGGTGGCGATCGCGCTGGTCTGGATGTGGATGTTCGAGCCGAACATCGGCCTGTTCAACGCGGTGCTCGACCTGGTCGGGATCCGCGGGCCGGCCTGGTTGTCGGATCCGGCCTGGGCGATGCCGGCGGTGATCCTGGTCAGTGTGTGGAAAGGCATCGGGCTGAAGATGCTGATCTACCTGGCTGCGCTGCAGAGCATCCCGACCGAACTGTACGAAGCGGCCGACGTGGACGGTGCCTCCAAGTGGCGGAAGTTCTTCGCCATCACAGTGCCCTTGTTGCGCCCGGCAACGTTCTTCGTGTTCATCGTGTCGCTGATCGACTCGTTCCAGGTGTTCGAGCAGGTCTACGTGCTGACGCCGGACGGCGGCCCGGCGAACGCGACCACGGTGATGACGTTCGAGATCTACAAGAGCGCCTTCGGCGAGTTCCGCATCAGTACTGCGTGTGCGCAGTCGCTGGTGTTGTTCGTCTTCCTGCTCGTGCTGACCCTGATCAGCCGGCGCCTGACCGGGAAGGACGACGATGCAGGCTGAAGGAGGAAAGGGCGGACGGATCGCCCTGCATGTGGTCCTGACGATCGGCGCGCTGGTGATGATCGTGCCGTTCGTGTGGATGGTGCTCTCGTCGCTGAAGAGCCACTCGGAGATCACGTCGTACCCGCCGACCTGGCTGCCGCACGACTGGCGCTGGAGCAACTATCCGGACGCGTTGGAGTTCGCGCCGTTCGGTACCTACTTCCGCAATAGCCTGATCATCTCGATCGGTCATACCGCCATCAACCTGGTGCTCGCGGCGATGGCGGGCTACGCGCTCGCCCGGGTGCCGTTCCGCGGCCGGACGGTGATCTTCATGGCCATCCTGGCGACCATGATGATCCCGACCTACACCAAGATCGTGCCGCAGTACCTGATCGCGAAGGGAATGCCGTTCTTCGGCGGCAACGACTACCTCGGCCGGGGCGGCTACGGCTGGCTCGACTCGTGGTGGGCCTTGATCGTGCCGGGTGCGCTCACGCCGCTGGCGATCTTCCTGCTCCGGCAGTTCTATCTCTCGCTGCCGCAGGAGTTGGAGGAAGCTGCCCGGCTGGACGGGATGGGCGAGTTCGGCATCTTCGCCCGGGTGATGACGCCGCTGATCAAGCCGGCCGTCGCCACCGTCGCGCTGATCACCTTCGAGAACAGCTGGAACAACTTCCTCTGGCCGTTGATCGTGACCACCCGCCAGGACCTGCGGGTGATCCAGGTCGGCCTGGCCGCCTTCCAGCAGAGCGAGCGGACGCTGTGGGAGTACCTGATGGCCGGTACGACGCTGGCGACCTTGCCGATGATCGTGCTCTTCCTCTTCACCCAGCGCTATTTCGTCCAGGGCTTCGCCAACAGCGGCATCAAGTAAGGAGTGAGCTTGTGACATACGGGACATTCGACCTGACCGGCCGACGGGCGCTGGTGACCGGCGCGGGCCACGGCATCGGTGCCGCGATCGCACTCGCACTCGCCGAGGCGGGCGCCGACGTCGTCGTGCACTACGGCAGTTCGGCAGCGCAGGCAGCGGACGTCGTCCAGCAGATCGAAGCGCTGGGTCGCAAAGCGGTCGCGGTCGGCGCGGACGTGACGTCCACCGTCGAGGTCGATCGTCTGGTCGACGAGGCCGTCGCCTCCCTCGGTGGACTGGAGATCGTCGTTTGCAACGCTGGCCACCTGGTTGGACGGGCCGCAGTCGAGGGGATGTCCGACGACCACTTCTCCCAGGTGGTCGAGGTCAACCTCGGCTCGACCTTCCGCACGGTCCGGGCCGCGATCCCGCACCTGCGCGCGGCCGGTCCGCGCGGTCGCGTCGTCACGATGGCTTCACTCGCGGCCCACAACGGTGGCGGTGCGGGCTCAGCGGTGTACGCCGCAGCCAAGGCCGGCGTACTCGGTCTGACCAGGGGGTTGGCGAAGGAACTGGCTCCCCACGGCGTCACGGTGAACGCTCTCGCGCCCGGCTTCATCGGCGAGACCTCGTTCCACGGCACCTTCACTCCGCCGGAGGTACAGCAGACCATCATCAACGGCACGCCGCTCAAGCGGGCCGGTACCGCCGGCGAGGTCGGAGGTGCGGTGGTGTGGCTGTGCTCGGAGGCAGGTGGCTTCGTGACTGGCTCGACGGTCGACATCGACGGTGGCGCATGGTTCAGGTGACCCTGCCGCAGGGGCAAGGGGGCTGGTGGCACGACTATGTCTGCCCGGTGCACGGGGTCGAGCTGGGCCACGCCGGACTCCTCAGTGGTGCTTTCCCTGCCGAGGGCGCGCCTTGCGTCTATGGCTGCTCGCTCGATACTCCGAAGGTGCGTGGCGCCTGGACGGTGCTGGCCCATCAGACCTGCGGACGGCGGATCCTCGAGTTGGCGGAGTCGCTTGACCCGGCGGACAACGATGCTGCGTTGGGCCTGCTGACGCAGTATGCGAGGCTCTATGCGGCGTTGCCTGCGGCTCACGAAGGTGCGCAGGCGTGGATGCTGCGGGGGCGGTTGTTCCAGCAGGCGCTGACCGAGGCGATCTGGGCCGTCACGATCGGCCGGGCCTCCTGGTTGCTGGCTGATCGCGGATTGGGTCTCGGGCCCGAGGTCGGTGAGTTGCTCACTTCACTCGCCGGCGCCGCTGAGGAAGCCCGCGCTGCCCTGGTCGAGGACCGATTCACTTCCAACTATGTCGCTTGGTTCTGTGCAGCCGGTGCGGTCTGTTCGCGTGATCCGGAATGGCTGGAAGGTCAGCACGGGCTTTACAACCATTTGCTAGCGGCAACATCCCCGGACGGTTGGCAGTGGGAAGCCAGCACTTACTACCACTCCTTCGTACTGCGTGCCGCGCTGCTCGCCATAGCCGCAGTGCCCGGGGCGAACCCGCCAAGCGACGTACGGGATCGCTTGGCCTCGATGGCCGACGTACTAGCGACCTTGCGTACTGCGGGTGGATTACTGCCGGCGCTGCACGACGGGCCCTATGGCCGGCCCGGGTTCGACGATGAGCTGGCGGAGTTGGCCAAGCTGATCTCCGGTACACCGCGGCCAGCGGGCGTGACTGTCTTCCGCGATGCCGGATACGCCGTACTGCGCGGCGCCGGGCTGCACGCGATCGTGGACTTCGGGCCGCACGGTGGTTCGCACGGACATCGCGACAAGCTCGCGCTGTACCTTTACGGCGCGACCAGTGCTTGGCAGCCGGATCCCGGACAGGTCCCGTATGGCCATGCCGGCTGGCGCCGGTACTACGCGAGTGCGGCAGCTCATCCGACGTTCAGTGTGGATGGGATGGAGCAGGCGGAGTGCAGTGGACGGCTGGTGGACGTCAGCGAGCGGTCTGTCACGGTTGAGTGCACGGATGCCTTCCCTGGTGTTGTTGCGCAGCGCCGGTTGACTCTGACCGACGACGGCCTCCTCGACGAGCTGACGATCGCGGCCGCACGGCCTTGTCGACTTACAGCTCACCTGCGTCCCGCAGTACCGGTTGAGGTTCGTCCGGGTAGCACGCGGTGGGGTGGGGACCAGGTGCTGGTTGGCGAGCACAGTTGTGACGTACCGGCTGAGTTTGCCGCGCGGCCCGGGCCTGGGCCTGCTGACGATCCGCAGCGCGTGGTGACGCACATCGACTGGACCGCGTACGACGCGGCCAAGGCAACCTTCCGATCGCGCTATCGAGTGGAGGACTGATGCTGCTCCTCGACGGTCGGCTCGACGAGCTCCGCACAGGGATGACCAGCACCCACGCGGCGCAGTGGCGACGCCTGTACGAGCAATGCGACTGGTACCGCCGCCAGGAACCGCCGGCCGAGCACCCGACCGCAAGCATCACGTACTTCGGTCCGGCCGCCGCGAACCTTGCCCTGGCCTACCGGCTGACCGGCCGGAGCGACTACCTCGAGGAGGCGTGGCGCTGGATCTCGGTGTGCATCGCCTATCCGCACTGGGGAAGGGCGAAGCTTCCCGATCACGACCTGGATGCGGGCTGGCTCCTGCATGGGTTGTCGCTGGCCTACAGCTGGCTGGGCGACGACCTCGGCGCCGAGCGAGCCTCACTACTCCGGGCCAAGCTGGAGCTGCAGGGCCAACGGCTGTACGACTTCGCGGTCGAGACAGAGGGCCGCTGGTGGTCGTCGAGCTACTGGCAGAACCACAACTGGATCTGCTACACGGGGCTGGCTACTGCGGGCTATGTGCTGGACCGGCCGGACTGGACCAAGCGTGCGCGGAACAACTTCGACATAGTGCTGCCGTTGCTGCCTCGTGATGGCTCGGACGCCGAGGGAGTCGTGTATTGGCGGTACGGCGTGCCGTGGCTGGCCATCTACGCCGACCTGGTCGAGCACGTCGAGGGCGTTTCCCTGTGGGAGAACTGCGACTTCCTGGCGAACACCTTCGAGTGGCGTCTGCATCAGTGCGCACCGGGCTTCGAGGAGAACGTCGACCACGGGGATTGTCACGACCGCCGTAGCGGCCACAGTCTCGCGCTGTACTACCGGCTCGCTTCTGCCTACGGGGAGGGACGTGCGCAATGGCTGGCCGACCGGGTAGGGCAGTTCTTCTGGCGGGAGGCGTACGAATCCGGGGTGAAGCCCGGGGTGATGGCAGAGGCGTTCTACGAGCTGCTGTGGTTCGACCCGGACGTAGTACCGGTTGATCCGGCGGACAGTACGCCGACGACCGCGTACTTCCCGGACCTCGGCCAGGTGACCAGCCGGACCTCGTGGGACGACACCGCGACGTACGTGTCGTACAAGTCGGCTCCGGGCGGGGGTAACGGCGCTTGGGACGAGGCAGAGCGGTTGCGGCGCGAGCTGGGCTGGGACACGTTGAACGCGGGTCATCACCACCCGGATGCAGGGTCGTTCGTGCTGGTCTCGCACGGCGCCTTCCTTGCGGTGGACGACGGCTACTGCAACCGGAAGCGGGCGGCACACCACAATCTGGTGCTGGTGGACAGCAGCGGCTGGGCCGGGGAAGACCGGTACCACGGCTACAAGGACCTTCCATACAGCTCTCGGCCGGTAATGCGAGATGTGCTGGCTGAGGGTGGCTTCGTGCATGCGACATCGGAGACCGCGCCGATGTTCGATGCCGCTCTCGGGGTGCGGCGGGTCGACCGGACGTTGGTCAGCACACCGCGCGGTCGCTTGGTCGTGCTGGACGAGTTGACCGCCGCGCAGCCGAGGACGTGGACCTGGTTGCTGCAGTCCGACTGGCCTGCCGAGGAGGTGTCATCGCGTCTCCACGCGGTGCGCTCGGGGCCGGCTCAGGCGTGGGTGACCCGGCTCGCGCCGAGCGGAGTACAGGTCTCACAGACGGATACCGAGATCGAGGCGAACCCGACCGCCTCGACCCCGAGCCTGCGGATCACCAAGACGCTGCGCACCCTGCGGTGGACGACGCCGCGGCTAACCACTGCTCACTTTCTTGCCGCCATCGAGCCGACCTCCGCGCTCTCACCGACTGCTGCTGTTGCTTCTGCGATCAGTGAGGGGTGCGAGTACGGCGTGGACTTCGGTGACGAGGTGGTTCTGCTGTCTCCGTCGAGGGGATCGATCGAGGTTGGTGGGGTGAGCGCCGACGCCGGCGCGGTGATCCACAGCGGTGATCAACTCGGTGTCGTCCGGGCGACCCGGCTCGTGCTGAACGGCCGAGTCCTGATCGACGCGGACACGCCGTACACAGGCCTGATCAAGGTGCCCCGATGACCACCGCACGGATTGATGGCCGGCGCCGCCGGTCTGGGTCATGGGAGTCGTCGGCGTTGGGTGGGCTTGAGTGGGTGGCGAATCCGGCGTTGGCCGGGGCTGCGTTTCTTCTGCTCAGCTTGGGGGTTGTCACCTGGCTGCCGGCATTGGCCGCGACCGCTCACGTGTTGTATCGCTGGCGTTCCGAGGGGGAGCAGCGCTCCTTCGTCGGTGTGTTCGAGGCCTTCGGGGAGTTCTGGCGAAAGCTGTGGCGGCACAGCCTTGTGTCCACTGCGGTGACCGCGGTGCTGTTGGTCAACCTCGGGTTCCTCGCCGGGCAGACCTCGCCCTTTGCCCTGGGCTTCCTTGCTGTGCATCTCGGAATTGGCGCCGCCATGGTGCTCTATCACCTTGGTCTGGCAGCGATCGCCGGTCGCTCGCCCGCCGGCGAACTGGCCAGTTGGTGGCGCCAGGCCTTGGTACTTGGGTTCGGTGGCCGACGCGGGCTGCTTCTGCTGGCCGCGACGGCCGTGGTCGTTGTGGTGACGCTCCCACTCGCGGTCGGGCCGTTCCTCTTCGGTCCGACCGTGCCTTTGCTGATCGCTCTCAAACTGGCTGACCGCACCACCCCTCTACCGCTCGGAAGGGATGCACGATGAAACGTCTTCGATGGACGACCGCCGGTGTCTGTCTGGCGCTGATCGCAGGCCTGTCGGCCGCCACGGCTGGGGCCACGGTTGCTGGGACCAACTACTTCGTCAGTCCGGCCGGCAGTGACAGCGCCAGTGGGACGTCGACCAGCCGCGCGTTCGCCACCATCCAGCACGCTCTGGATGTGGCGCCGAGCGATTCGACGGTCCACCTTGCAGCGGGGACCTATCTCCAGGACGCGGTCACCCGGCGGGACCGGGTGACCGTGACCGGACCGGCCACCGCGGTGGTCCAAGGTGGCGGAGCGGCTCGCATCCTGCAGGTCCACCACGATGGCATCACTTTGTCCGGCTTCACCATCGACGGACTGGTCGGTTCGCCCACGACCCCGGACGGCTATCGGGACAAGCTGATCTACGCGATCGGCACCACGCCCGGCGACGGCGTCGACCGACTGACGATCCGCGGCATGACCCTGGCGAATGCGGGCGGCGAGTGTGTCCGGCTTCGCTACCTGCTGACGAACTCCGAGGTCTCGAACTCGAAGATCGGTCCGTGCGGCGTCCACGACTTCCAGTTCCCCGGCGGGGGCAAGAACGGCGAGGCCATCTACATCGGTACTGCGCCGGAGCAGCAGGGCGCCAACGGGGCACCCGACGCGAGGCCGGACATCAGTACCGGCAACCGGGTCCACCACAACGTGATCGACACCCGCGGCAACGAGTGCGTCGACATCAAGGAGAACTCGACCGCCAACGTGGTCGAGTACAACGTCTGCACCGGTCAGCGCGACCCGCAATCGGGCGGCATGGACTCGCGCGGCAACGGCAACACGTTCCGGTACAACGTGATCCACGGCAACACCGGCGCGGGCATCCGGTTCGGCGGCGACACCCCGGCCGA
Source organism: Kribbella sp. (assembly GCF_035687465.1). Classification (NCBI taxonomy): domain Bacteria; kingdom Bacillati; phylum Actinomycetota; class Actinomycetes; order Propionibacteriales; family Kribbellaceae; genus Kribbella; species Kribbella sp. The sequence continues at coordinate 32,470 of NZ_DASRXP010000545.1, read as the reverse complement.
TGGCGCCGGCAACGATGCCTACGGCAACAGCATCACCGGCAACAGCGCCGGCGGCATCAAGTTCCAGGCGACCCCGCAAGGCCGCATCTGCGGCAACGCGATGTCCGCCAACACCGGCGGAGACGCGGTCGGCACGTTCGGCGCGCAGTACCGGCCGACCCAGCCCTGCAACGCCAATCGGACGGCAACGGCGGCGGCCAACGTCGAGATCACGCCGGGGGCCGCGGCTGTCTCGGCGAGCACCAGCGACGCGAATGTTCCGGCGAATGTGGTGGACAACAACTACACGAGCCGCTGGTCCGGTGATGGCGATGGTGCCTGGCTGCAGCTCGACCTCGGGGCGAGCAGCCTCGTGTCGCACCTCAAGGTCGCGGTCTACAAGGGCGACGAGCGGAAGAACGATTTCGAGTTGCAGTACTGGAACGGGAGCAGCTGGGTCCCCGTCTTCGACGGGCTCAGCAGTGGGACGACCACTGGCCTGCAGACGTTCGACTTCACCGATGTCCAGACGACCAAGGTGCGTTACCTGGGACACGGGTACCAGCTGAACGACGGTACTGCGGGGACGACGTGGAACAGCATCACGGAGTTTGAGGTGTGGGGCACGGGCGGTGGTGGGTCGGCTGAGGTTCCGGCCGACGTACTCAATCTGACGAACTGGAAGGTGACGCTGCCGACCGGTTCCGAGGGGAGTCCGACCGAGGTCAAGCAGCCTGCTCTCGACAGTTACCAGAACGACCCGTTCTTCAAGGTCTACAGCAGTGGGGACCGGGTGCAGTTCCGCGCGCCGGTGAACGGTGTCACCACGAGCGGCTCCAGCTATCCACGCTCCGAGTTGCGAGAGATGGCCAACAACGGGACCAGCAACGCGAGTTGGTCGTCGACGTCCGGGACGCACACGCTGATCGTCGACGAGGCGTTCACTGCACTGCCGGCGACCAAACCGCATGTGGTGTCGGCTCAGATCCACGACGCCGACGACGATGTGTCGGTGTTCCGCCTGGAAGGCAGCAGTCTCTACATCACCAACGGCGACACCACGCACCACAAGCTGGTCACCAGCAACTACGTCCTGGGGACCAAGTTCCAGGCGAAGTTCGTGGTCAGCGGAGGCCAGATCAAGGCCTACTACAACGGGGTGCTGCAGACGACGATCTCGAAGAGCTTCACCGGCGGCTACTTCAAGGCCGGCGCCTATACCCAGGCCAACTGCACGAACTCGTCACCGTGCAGTTCCTCCAACTACGGCGAGGTCCACCTCTACGGAGTCTCGATCCAGCACAGCTAGTCGCAGCTGGTCAGGCGGCAGCTGCGATGATTCGGGCGGCTTCGGCGGGGCCGTCGGTTGCGGCATAGAGCTTCTGGATGCGTTCGGCGGCGAGGGCGTGCTCGCGGGTGTTGAGCATGGTCGTGGTGAGGGCGGGGAGGTGAGCAAGCTCGGCTGGGGCCAGGTGGCGGGCGGCACCGAGCCGTTCGACCAGGGCGGCGTTGAGGTCTTGTTCCGGCTGCAGCGGGATCGACAGGAGCGGAGTGCCGGAGGCCATAGCGGTTTGGACGCTGCCCTGGCCGCCGGTGGTGATGGCGAGGTCGACCTGGGGCATGACGAGGTGGCTGGGGAGGACCTGCTCGATCAGGATCTGGTCCGTTGCCAGGTCGGCCAGGTCATGGATGGTGCCCGGTCGGTCGAGGAACTTCTGTGCCCGCTCGGGCAAGGGAGTGTTCAGGTGGGCGAAGAGTGGGCCGACCGCCGTCAACCTGGACCCGGCGCGATAGCCCTTCTTGCCTGCGGGGGTCCACGCTGCGAGGTCGGCGGCCGAGATCCCCAGTACTTCGGGGACTTCCGGCACCAAGGAGAGATCGCCGAGGAGCAGAGCCGCGAGGCTGGGAATGCCCTCGATCCCCAGGGATGCGGCCACGCGGTTGAAGCCCCCGCAGTACGCAGTCATGCGGCTGGGGGAAGGCAGTGGGCGCCGCTCGAAGATTGGTGGCACGAAGCTGCCCGCGTGCTCGGTGATCAGCCGCACGCCCGTGAGTCGTGACGAGAGCAACGTGGTCAGCGTGAAGCCCGTGACGGCCACCGTGATCCCGTGGCTGCGGAAGTACTCGGTTTCCGCCTGGACGTAACCCCGGATCTCGGCGTCGTCGTACATGCTCTGCCGGGGGTCGCCGAGGCCGACCGCTGAACCCACGAAGGCGGCTGCTCTGGCGGGTGACAGCCCGGGCCCGAGTACGTCGTACTGGATGCCGGCCTGGTGGAGCAGGCGTTCGTGCGGGCCGCCGTGGGTGGCAACGCGGACGGGGAGGCCGAGCTCGGTCAGAGCCCGGTGGATCTCGAGCATCCGGGAGGTCTCGGAGAGGTAGGCGCAGTGCGGCAGCAGGCAGATCATCAGTTGTCCCCCTTGCTCATTGTCCCCGTGGCGATTGATAGGTAATATATTGCCTATGTCAGCTCAGGACAAGACCACGGACCTCCTCGGGATCGGGCCGGCCTCGGAGCTCGAGCCGTCGGTGAGGGCGTTCCGTACCGTGCTCACGCTCGCGCAGAGGTTGCGCTATGCGATGGATGAACGCTTGCGCTCCGACGGCCTGACGACGCAGCAGGCGGCGTTGATCACTGTGGTGTCGGCTTTGGGCAAGCCCTCGCTGGCGGAGGCGGCCGCGGCCCTCGGCAGCACTCATCAGAATGTCGCGCAGATCGTCGCCGCCCTGGTGCGCAAGGACATGCTGCAGGTCGAGCCCGATCCCGCGGACGGCCGCCGGAAGTTGCTCTCGACAACGAACGCGAACGCGGCGTACTGGAAACAACGGGACGCCGGCGACTTCGCGGCAGTCGCCGAGTGGTTCGCCGACCTCACTCCAGCAGAGCTCCGCACCTTCTGCGATCTCGCTGACCGGGTTCTGGATCGGCTTGATCATGGTTAAGGCAGCCCTTGGCAGCACAGCCTTCTTCTTCGCGGCGCCTTGCGTGGTTGCGGGCTTGGTTCCTTGGTGGATCAGCGGCTGGCCCGCACCACGGTTCTGGCCCGGGATCGTCCTGGTGGTCGCGGGACTGCTGCTGCTCCTGCGCGCCTTCGTCCGATTCGTTCGCGAGGGTCGCGGGACTCCCGCGCCCATCGCGCCGACCGAGCAGTTGGTGATCGGCGGCGACTACCGCTTCGTCCGCAATCCCATGTACGTCGGCGTGGTGGCTGCCGTGCTCGGGCAAGCGTTGCTGTTCCTGGATGTCGGGTTGCTGATCTATGCCGTCGTTAGTTGGGCAGTAATGGCGTCGTTCGTGCACTGGTACGAGGAGCCGGTACTGCGCAGGCGCTACGGCCGGCAGTACGAGGAGTACTGCCGAGCCGTACCGGCCTGGGTACCGAGGATCAGGGTTTGAGGTCTGTGGCGATCACCTTGGCGATGTTGCGTTCGGCAAGGGCTGTGATGGTGACGAAGGGGTTCACGCCGATCGAGCCGGGGAGCAGCGAACCGTCGGTGACGTAGAGGTTGCGGTAGCCGCGGACGCGACCGTAGTCGTCGGTTGCCTTACCCAGGACGCAACCGCCGAGCGGGTGGTAGCAGAAGTCCGCGGCGAACTCGCGGTTCCCGCTGAAGAGATCCCGCCGGTACGTCGTACCCGTGGCGCGGTTGATCTTGTCGAACAGAGCCCGGGCGGCCGCGATCGAAGGGTCGCTCTGGGTTGAACCCCAGTGGAGTTGGGCGCGGTCGGCGTTGCTGTCATAGCTGAGCCGGCCACGTTCACGGCTGGCGGTGATCGCCAGATAGAGACTCGCCCAGGTCTCCAGGCCGACCGGCAGCGGGGCGATCTCCGCGAAGGCCGGGTGGACCGGGTCGTTCCAGTTGTCGATGGCAACGGTCGGGATGGTCGACTGGAGGAACCCGGTCGGATCCCACAGGTGGTTCGCGCGGGACGTCATCACGTTGCCGTTGGTGCCCCAGCCGGTGCCGATCGTCTCGGAGAGCTCAGGCAGCTCTCCGGTTTCGCGGGCCCTGAGCAACAACTCGGTCGAGCCGATGCTGCCCGCGCCGAGGAAGAGGTGCTTGCAACCCAGCTCGCTCCGGCGGAGGACTTTGCCCCAGGCATCGATCTGTTCGAGCGTAAGGACGTAGCCGCGCCGGTCCTGGCGGATCGCCAGCACCCGGGTGAGGGTGCGGATCGTCACCTTGCCGGTGCCGACGGCCTCGGCCAGGTAGGTCTTGTCGAGGGTCTGCTTGCCGTGGTTGTTGCCATAGATCACCTCGGCTGCCAGGGCAGAACGCGGGACCTGCTTGCGTTCCTCCTTCTCCAGGTAGCGGAAGTCGTAGACGTTCGGGATCACCGCGGTCCGGAACCCGGCCTGGTGCGCATGTCGCCGGGACACCCGCGCGTAGCGGTAGACCGGGGTCTTCTCGAGATACCGCGGGTCGATCGTGTTCACGCCGAGCATGCGGTTCGCCAGTGGGAAGTACTGCCGGTACATCTGGTTCGCGTCGACCCGGGGCAGCACCTTCTCGAAGTACGAGCGTTGTGGGGTCGGCGCCATCCCGCCGTTGACCAGGGAACCACCGCCGACGCCGCGCCCGACGTACACGCCCATGTTCGGGAAGTCGATCCGGTCGAGCACGCCGGCGTACGGCGTACCGAGGTCGCGGTTCACCACGTCGAGCCAGAGAAAGGTGTCGAGGGGAGCCTTGGTGCGGCGGCCGAACCACATCGAGCGGTTGTCCGGTTGAAGGGTCGAGCAGAAGACGTTGCCGTCCTTGCCGGGTTTGTTCCACAACTGGCCCATCTCGACCATCGTGGTCGCGACACCGGCCTCGCCGAGCCGGAGGGCGGTGACGGCGGCTCCGTAGCCGGTGCCGATCACGACGGCCGGGACGAACTCGCGAGGGGCGGCGGCACGGGCCGTACTGATCTGGGTGAGGCTGAGCGCGGCGGCGGAGGAGAAGGCAGTCAAGCCGGCGAACCGGCGACGGGACATAACGGACGGGTCAGTCTCGGAAGGGCGCATCGACGCACCGTAGCGGGTCGAGCGCCATGAGTAGCAGTCCTGGTGATCAGCGTCACTGTCTTACTGCAGGCCTGCAAAGTTGCACGGATATTAATTTGCACTCACTGCAAGTTCGTCTACCGTGGAGTGGTGATGCAAACCGAGGAGAGCGCGCCGAGCGCCGAGGATCGGGAACGGCTGCGGGATCACCTGGTCGGCCGTCGGGAGCGGAAGAAGCGGGAGACCCGGGCGGCGCTCGCGGCCGCGGCGCTCCGGCTGGCGCTGGAGAAGGGGCCGGACCACGTCACGGTCGAGGAGATCAGCGAGGCCGCGGACGTCTCGGTGCGAACCTTCTTCAACTACTTCCAGCACAAGGAGCACGCGATTCTCGGTCGCGATCCCGAGGAACTGGAGCGAGCCCTGCAGCGGTTGCGCGAGGCGCCGGCCGGGCAGTCGCCGCTCACCACGATGCGGATGATCTTCGACCAGGCGCTCAGCGATCTCGAGGACCACCAGACCCCGCTCTCACAACGGATCGGGCTGATCATGCAGTCGCCGAGCCTGCTGACCCAGTTCGTCCTGCTCGGCGCCGAGGACGAGCGGGCGATGTCCGCGGCGCTGGCCGAGCGGATGGGCGAACCTGCCTCGGCCATCCGTCCGGCGCTGATTGTCGCCGCCGCCACGGCCGCTGTCCGGGTCGCGGCAGAGAAACAGAAGACCGAGCCGGGCCGCTCGCTGCGTTCGCTGGTGGACGAGGCGTTCCTCATCCTCGCGGACGGACTCGACCCTGCCTTCGACAAGAACGCAATTCTCAGAACCGACAAGGAAGGTCAGGAATGACATCGACCTCTACGCCCTCCCCCTCCGCGGCCGACGCGGACGGAACCGCCGGGGCGGACGTCATCGCGGCCGAGGCCGTTGTCCAGCTCACCCCGCGCCAGACCATCCAGGCGATCTCCGGCCTGATGATGGGGATGTTCGTCGCGATCCTGGCCGGCACCGTGGTGTCGACCGCGCTGCCGCGGATCATCCACGACCTGGGCGCCAGCCAGTCGTCCTACACCTGGGTCATCACGTTGGAGTTGCTCACGATGACGGCCACGGTGCCGTTGTGGGGCAAACTCGCCGACCTCTACAACAACAAGCTGCTGGTCCAGCTGTCGCTCGGGTTCTTCGTGGTCGGCTCGGTCGTCGCCGGCCTCACCCCGAACATCGAGGTACTGCTGGGCAGCCGGGTCCTGCAGGGCCTCGGCGCCGGTGGTCTGACCGCCCTGGTGCAGATCGTGATGGCGGCGATCATCCCGCCGCGTGAGCTCGGCCGGTACTCCGGGATCTTCGGCGCGATCTTCGCCTCGGCGACGGTCGGCGGTCCGCTGCTCGGCGGCTTCCTGGTCGACTCGCCGCTGGGCTGGCGAGCCTGTTTCCTGGTAGGTGTGCCGTTCGTGCTGGCGGCGATCGTCCTGCTGCAGCGCACGCTGAAGCTCCCGACCGTCCGCCGTGAGGTGAAGATCGACTGGTGGGGCGCCTTCCTGATCACCGGCGGCGTGAGCACGCTGCTGGTCTGGTCCTCGTTCGCCGGGAGCAAGTTCGACTGGGCGTCCGGTTGGAGCTTCCTGCTCGTCGCGGTGGCCCTGGCAGCGTTGGTGGCTGCCGTGCTGGTCGAACGCCGGCACCCTGAGCCGATCATCCCGATGGACCTGTTCCGCAACCGCACGGTGACGCTGTCCATCATCGCCAGCGCCCTCGTCGGAGTGGCGATGTTCGGCGGCTCGGTGTTCCTGGCGCAGTACTTCCAGATCGCGCAGGGATACTCGCCGACCAAGGCCGGTCTGATGAGCCTGCCGATGATCCTCGGCATGATGGTCGCCTCCACCATCGCCGGTGGATTGATCACGAAGTACGGGAAGTGGAAGATCTACCTGGTCATCGGCAGCATCCTGCTGCCGATCGGGCTGGCGTTGTTCGGCACGATCGACGCGCACACCTCGAAGTACCTGCTCTGGGCCTTCATGATCGTGCTCGGCGTCGGCATCGGCCTGGTGATGCAGAACTTGGTGCTCGCCGCGCAGAACGACGTACCGGCCCGGGAGCTGGGCGCGGCCACCTCGTCGGTGAGCTTCTTCCGCAGTATGGGCGGAACCATCGGGGTCAGCGTGCTGGGCGCGATCCTGGCCAACAAGGTCACCGAGACGCTGAACCCGGGCGGTGCCTCGTCCGGTGGCAGCAGCGCCGTACCGAACATCGCGGAGCTGCCGCCGGAGGCGCGGGCGGTGGTAGAGAACGCGTACGGCGCGGCGACCGCGGACCTGTTCATGATGTCGGTGCCGTTCGCGGTGCTCGCCATGATCGCCGTCTTCTTCATCAAGGAGAAGGCACTGCTCACCACCTCAGGGGCCGAGCGCAGAGCTCAGGAAGAAGCTGACAAGCTGGAAGCATGATCGTTGCATTCAGCATCAGCCCGGGGTCCGGGGACGAGACCGGTGGCGTAAGCGAGGCGGTCGCCGAGGCGGTCCGCGTCGTTCGCGCCTCCGGCCTGCCGAACGAGACCAACGCGATGTTCACCAACATCGAGGGGGAGTGGGACGAGGTGATGGCGGTGGTGAAGCAGGCCGTCGAGGCCGTCACCGCCGTCTCACCCCGGGTCAGCCTCGTCCTCAAGGCCGACATCCGCCCCGGCTACACCGGCCAGCTCACCGCCAAGGTCGAACGCATCGAACAGGCCCTGGCCGAGTAGCGGGTGCGGGTTCCGGCACTGCCGGTTCCGGGCGGGCGGATCCCCGAGTTTTGAAAAGGGTCTGCTGAAGTATGGACACCGGTTCAACCCGGGGTTAATTTAAGCCCTGAAGTTTCACTCCGTGATGTTCCGGTGACTGAGGGGATCCGCCCATGCCCGCTCGGAAGTCTTTGCCTGCCCAGATCCGACTGGTTCCACGCTTGCTGGCCCTGCTCCTGGTCGGACTGTGTCTCACCTCCGGCAATGCGTTCGCCCGGGACGCCCGAGTGGACCAGGCCGCTGCCTCCTTCAACGTGCTCGCGTTCTACAGCGGTACCTGGGACGCGGCGCACATCGACTTCGTGAAGGAGGCGAACCAGCGGTTCCCGCAGTTCGCCGCGCAGAACGGCTTCACCTACACGGCGACGAACAACTGGGACCAGCTGAACAACCTGACCGCCGCGCAGCACCAGGTGGTGATGTTCCTGGACGACTCGCCGCACAGCGCGGCGCAGCGGACCGGGTTCCAGCGCTACATGGAGAACGGCGGCGCGTACTTCGGGTTCCACGTGTCGGCATACAACGATGCCGGCAGCAACTGGCCTTGGTTCAACCAGACCTTCCTGGGCACCGGCCGGTTCGCCACCAACACCTGGCTGCCGACCGCGGTCACCTTGAAGGCCGAGAACCGGACGCACCCGTCGCTGGTGAACACCGGCGCGACGTTCCGCTCGTCGGTCAGTGAGTGGTACAGCTGGCAGAACGACCTGCGCACCAACCCGAACATCCAGGTGCTGGCGTCGATCGACCCGTCCAGCTTCCCGGTCGGCACGACACAGGTCTGGAACAGCGGCTACTACCCGATCATCTGGACCAACAAGAACTTCAAGATGATCTACGCCAACTTCGGCCACAACGGGATGAACTACGAAACCAACACCCGGACCTCCTCGACCTTCGACAGCCCGGCGCAGAACCAGTTCCTGATGGACGCGCTGAAGTGGCTCGGCGGTGGCGGCGGGACGGTCCCGCCGGTCGACCAGCCCGACGCCACCACCTGGTACACCGTTGCCAACAAGGGCAACAGCAAGTGTGTCGACGCCCGCGCAGCCGGTACTGCGAATGGCACGGTGATCCAGCAGTACACCTGCAACGCATCGCTCGCGCAGAACTTCCAGTTCCAGCCGACGTCGAGCGGGTTCGTCCGGGTGAACAACCGCAACGACGCCACCAAGGTGATCGACGTCACCGGGGTGTCCTCGGCCGACAACGCCGGACTGCAGCTGTGGACCTACAGCAGCGGCAACAACCAGCAATGGCAGGCGGTCTCCGAAGGCGGCGGCTACTTCCACTTCGTCAGTCGCCTGAGCAGCAAATGCCTGACCGTCCCCAGCGGCTCCACCGCCGACAGCGTCCAACTCGTCCAGCAAACCTGCAACAACTCGGCTACGCAGTCGTTCCGACTAACCGCCGGCTGAGGTAGTAGGCGAAGGCGGCAGTAGGAATGAACATGACGATGCCGTAGACGGCTACCGGAATGGACATCTCGCTGTTGCCGAGCAGTGAGGGGCTGAGAGCTATGGTGAGCGCCAGCGTGGCGTTGTGGATGCCGATCTCCATCGAGCAAGCGATGGACTGGCGCTCACCGAGCTTGGCCAGCTTCGGTAGGACGTACCCGAAGGCGAGGCTGAGGATGTTCAGGAGAACGGCGACCAGCCCGACAGCGGCGAGGTAGTCGAGGAAGTTGTCGCGCTCGGTGTAGACCGCGGCGAAGATCACCAGCACGAGAACGAGGATCGAGCCGAGCTTCACCGGCCGCGCCATCCGCTCGGCGAAGCCCGCCTGCTTGTTGCGTAGCAGCATTCCCAGTGCGACAGGAACCAGCACGATCGCGAACACCTGCAGCATCTTCGCCGGTTGCAGGCCGAGCTGGCCGTCGCCCATGAAGTGGTCGAGGGACAGGTTCACCACGATCGGCAGAGTGATCACCGCCAGGACCGAGTTCACCGCGGTCAGGGTCACGTTGAGGGCGACGTCGCCGCCGGCCAGGTGGCTGAACAGGTTGGCCGTGGTTCCGCCGGGGGAGGCGACCAGCAGCATCATCCCGACGGCCAGCGCGGGGGCCAGGTCGAACAGTTTCACCAGGCCGAAGCAGATCACCGGTAGCAGGAGCACTTGGGTGCCGAGCGCAACCAGGACGGCGCGGGGCATGCGTAGTACGCGGGTGAAGTCGGTGACGGTCAGGGTCAGGCCCAGGCCGAACATGATGATCGCGAGCGCGACCGGCAGCAGGACGGACGTCAGTACGGAGTCGTTCATTCTTCAGCGGCTCCTCGAGATTTGGATGCTCAGAGTGACAGCGACGATTGACCTCGGCAAGACCTCGTGTTCTGTCCGTGCTGTGTATTACGTTGCCGGGCATGAAGACCCTGCGCATCGCCGCGCTTGCGGCCGGAGTTCTGCTCGCCATGTCCCAACTGGTGCCGGCCCAGGCGGTGATTGCCGGCGGCCACCACGGACCGAAGTACCAGTGGGAGCTGAAGCCGACCGGGAGTGCGTCGCAGTTCCGCGGGCTGGCGGCGGTTAGCGCGGACGTGGCATGGGTCGCGGGGAGTGAGGGGCAGGTGCTGCGGACCGTCGACGGTGGGAAGAAGTGGCAGAACGTCAGCCCGCCCGGCCAGACGCTGCTGTTCCGCGATGTCGAGGCGTTCGACGCGAAGCACGCGGTAGTACTGGCGATCGGCAACGGTGAGGACTCGCGGATCTTCCGGACCGCTGATGGTGGCAAGACCTGGGCGGAGGCGTTCCGCAACACCGATCCGGTCGCGTTCTACGACTGCTTGGACTTCAACAACACCCGGAACGGACTTGCGCTGAGTGACCCGGTGGGCGGGAAGTTCCGGATCGCCGCCACGTCCGATGGTGGCAAGTCCTGGAAGGTCCAGTCGACCAAGGGCATGCCGGCAGCGCTGCCAGGGGAGTTCGCCTTCGCGGCGAGCGGGACCTGCCTGGTCGCGGGCGCCGGGAGGTCGGCATGGTTCGCGACCGGCGGCGCTGACCGGCCGCGAGTGTTCCGGACCTCCGACGGCGGCCGGACCTGGAAGGTGACCGACTCCCCGATGGCCAGTGGCGAGGCGGCCGGCATCTTCAGCCTGGCCTTCCGCGGTCCGCTGCACGGTGTGGCGATCGGCGGCGACTTCGCGACGACCGGCGGCGCGGTCAACGCCGCTTCGTACACGTCCGACGGAGGCCGCAGCTGGAAGCTGGTTCCGGCGGACAAGGCACCGAAGATGTACCGCAGTGGATCGGCCTTCGTGCCCTGGACGGTGGCGACAGTGGTCGCCGTAGGCCCGACCGGAAGTGACGTGAGTGTCGACGGCGGACGGAGCTGGACCCAGTTCGACGACGGCAACTACGACAGCGTCGAGTGTGTGGGGCACGGCCACAAGTCGGCCTGCTGGGCCTCCGGTCCGAAGGGCGCGGCGGCGCGGTTGTCTGTCAGTCGCTAACTCGGAAGCCGGTAATTCAGCGCGGCGATACCCGCAGGTTGTGCGGGTGTCGCCTGGCTACGGCCAGGATGAAGTCATGCGAAAACTTCCTACCCGGTTGCTGGTCACTGTCGTGGGGTTGCTGATGGTTCTGCCGACGGCGGCCGCCGCCTCCCCGCGAGGCAGTGATCGGCCGGGGCAGCCGTTGAAGGTGCTGACGTACAACATCCATCACGGCGCCGGCACGGACGGTGTCCTGGATCTCGAGCGGATCGCCAAGGTGATCGAGAACTCCGGCGCCGACCTGGTCGGGCTGCAGGAGGTCGACAAGCACTGGAGCGAGCGCAGCAACTGGGTGGACCAGCCTGCGTGGTTCGCTGCCCGCCTGAACATGCACTACGCCTACGCGGCGAACCTTGATCTGCCGCCGCTGCACCCGGGGGAGCCCAACCGGCAGTACGGCACCGCGATTCTGTCGAAGAATCCGATCAAGGACTTCAAGAACACGCTCCTGCCGCTGTACCCGACCGGCGAGCAGCGTGGGCTGGCGGTGGCGGCGATCAAGATCCGCGGCGTCTACCTGCGGCTCGCCAACACGCACCTGACCTCGAACAACAACGCGGAACGGCTCGAGCAGTCGAAGAAGGTCGTCGAACTGCTGGACGACTCGAAGATCCCGACCGTCCTGGTCGGCGATCTCAACGCCAAGCCGACCGCCCCGGAGATCACCACGCTCACCAAGGTCTGGCGCGATACCTGGGCCGAGGTCGGCGTCGGCCCCGGCTACACGATCGAGGCGGACAACCCGACCGCCCGGATCGACTACCTGCTGCACACCCGGAAGGTCGAGCCGCTGTCTTCCGCGGTGATCACCACCAACGGCTCCGACCATCTCCCGGTCGTTGCCACCTACAAGCTGCGGTAGCCCGTACTACGCCTGCCGGCCGGCGCTCATCCCTCAGGGGGGTGGGCGCCGGTTTTGGTTGCCTGGAAGTGGGGGTCCGTGAATTACAAGCTTGTAGTTTGTCAAGCCGACACGCAGGTGCAACAAAGTTATTCGTGTGAAAGGTGTTCCCAATGGGGCTGTAGGCAACTAGTGTCACGTATGTGGTCCAGAAGGACCAAAAGTTCACGAACCCTGGGACTCGACTTTGCTCTGGCAGAGAGAAGGGGTTCGTGACTGGCGGAAGGAAAGAACCCGATGCGGATGTCTTCGGGGGCTACTTCCGGCAAGCGGGTCGCGAGCACTGGGAAGACCGGACGGGCACTGCTGTCCGGAGTGCTCGTGGTCTGCCTGGCCGGCACGACAGCCCTGATCACCGTTCCGGCGCAGGCTGACCCCAAGCCGCCGGTAATTCCCTCCCAGTCCGCCGTCGACGCCGCCAAGAAGGCGGCCGCCGACAAGGCCGCGCAGGTCGCCGCGATCGAGCAGCAGCTCGCCGGCGCCAACGACAGGCTCGAAGAGCTCGGGCGCGTCTCCGGCCGCGCCGCCGAGGCCTACAACGGGGCCGTCTACAAGCTGCAGCTGGCGAAGACCGAGGCCGCCACAGCCGCGGACCGCGCCGCGAAAGCGCAGCAGACCCTCGCCGAGCAGAGCCGCCAGATCGGCCGGTTCGCGGCCGCGTCGTACCAAGGTGGTGGCGACATCGCCAAGATCGGCCCGCTGTTCACCGCGGAGGGGCCGCAGGAACTGCTCGACTCGGCCGGTGCCGCGCGCTCGGTCTCGCAGGCGATGCAGGGTTCGTACCTCCGGTTCACGGCCACCCAGGTGGTCAGCAACGCGTTCAAGCTGCAGGCGGATCAGGCTGTCACCAAGGTGAAGGCCGCTACCGACGCAGCGGCGAAGGCGAAGGCGGCCGCTCAGGCTGCTGAGGCCGAGCAGGCCGCGGCCGTCGCCTCGATGGGCGTCGAGCGGAAGAAGCAGATCGGGCTGCTCGCGACCTTGCGCAACACGTCGTACCAGGTGGCCGATCAGCGGCAGCGAGGGCTCGAGGAGCTGGCCCGGCAGCGGGCCGCGGCACTGGCTGCGAAGAAGGCCGAGGAGCTGCGCAAGCGGATCGAAGCACGCGAAGCCGCCGAGCGGGCTCGGATCGCCGCGGAGAAGGCTCGCGAGGAGCGGGAACAGCGCGAGGAGAACAAGAAGCACAAGCCGGCGAAGCAGAAGCCCGACAAGCCGAGCAAGCCCAGCAAGCCCAGCAGGCCGGGTAACGGTGGCGGGTCCAGCGCCGGACGTGGCGCGACCGCTGCGATCAACTTCGCTTTGTCGCAGCTGGGCGAGCCGTACCTGTGGGGTGCGGACGGTCCTGGTTCGTGGGACTGCTCGGGCCTGACGATGGGTGCCTGGGATCGGGCCGGGGTGCAGCTACCGCACTACAGCGTCGCGCAGTACGAGCAGATCAAGCACATCTCCGAGGACGAGCTGCGGCCCGGCGACCTGATTTTCTGGGCCGACAACGCGGACGACCCGGGCACGATCTTCCATGTCGCGATGTACCTCGGCAACGGCCGGATGGTGCACGCGCCGCGGACCGGCCGCCCGGTCACCATCGACAGCATCTACTACTGGGAACAGCCGGACTTCTTCGGCCGCCCCTGAGCAGCCCCGCGTGCAGAAACGGTGCCAGCGATGAACACTTTGCGCAGCAAGGCGATGTTCGCGTCCGCGATGAGGCGGGCGACGGGCCGGAGTCGATCGAGGGCCGATGCCTGCGACACCAGTACTCCGCTGAACCGGGCGACTGCCGACCAGTCGGGAGCCACCCGGTTCACCCCGCTGGACGACCCGGCTTCGGCCCCGTCGTACTCGCTGATCGGCTGGTAGGTCAGACGCCTGCGACCAGGCGGCCGAGGTTGGTGCGGTCGTCGAGGATCTTGTGGATGGTGGCGATCTCCGGCAGCGGGTAGCGGGCGTGGACGGCGGGCCGGAGTTCGCCCGACTGCCAGAGCCTGGTGACCTCGGCGACGTCCTCGCGAGCCGCCTCCGGTCGCGCGGCTCGCCAGCCGAGCATCGAGACGCCGGCGACGTACTTCAGGCCGAACACCGCATTCCCTTCTACCGTGGGCAGTTCGCCACTGATCGCACCGTAAGTGACCATCCGGCCGAGCGGTGCGAGCAGTTCCAGGCCCTGGTCGAACACCTTGCCACCGACCGCGTCGAGGACGACGTCGACCCCGTCCGGTGCGACCTTCCGAACCTGCTCGGGCCAGTCCTCCTGACTGCTGTCGATGGCGGAACCGGCTCCGTTGGACCGGATGAAGTCCAGCCTCGCGGCGGAGGACGCAGTACCGATGATCGAGCCGGCGCCGAGGGTGCGGGCAAGCTGGACGGCGAGGTGTCCGATGGTGCCTGCCGCGGACTGGATCAGGACGGTGTCGCCAGGGCTGACCTGACCGACCTTGAGGAGTCGCAGGGCGAGCGGCGCAGTCATCGAGAGCACAGTGGCCGCACCGGCGTCGGCGTCATCGGGAACCGGCGCGAGCCAGTCCGCATCGACCGCGACGTAGTCGGCGAAGGCGTCCTCCGACAGTGCCGCGACCCGCTGGCCAATCTGTACTCCGGGAGGCGTGTCCGGCCCTAGCTGGGTGATCCGCCCGACGACGTCGCCGGTGAGTGTGCCCGGCAGGGGACGGGTCCACGGGCTGTCGCCGCGCCGGAGCACGGTGTCGATCGCGTTGGCGCCGATCGCCTCGACCTCGATCAGCACCTGGCCGCTCGCCGGTTCCGGGATCGGGACCTCGTCGAGTCGCAGGACTTCGGGGCCGCCGTACTGGTGGTACCGGACGCTGCGCATGGTGTTTCTCCAAATCGTGGGTCGTAGAAATAATGGGAGATTCCCACGATATAGGATCGGTGGCGGCCGCTCTAGAGTGAGAGGCATGAAATCGTCCAAGCACCGTCTAGGTGATCGGGTTCTGTGGCAGCTGGGCCGGGCGTCGATGCAGTCGCAACGACTGGTCCGGCAACAGTTGACGGCGGCCGGCGTTCGGACGCAGCACTACCACGTGCTCGCGAGTCTGGCGGACGACGGCGAGGCCGCGCAGGCGACGCTGGCGGACCGGATCGCCTTTGATCGCAGCGATCTGGTCACCATGCTCGACGAGCTGGAGAAGCTCGGCTACCTGGTCCGCCGGACGGATCCGGCCGACCGGCGGCGCAACATCGTCGCGATCACCGTCAAGGGCGAGAAGGCGCTGACGGAGATGGACCAGCTGATCTTCGCCGCCGAGGCCGAACTCCTCCAGCCCCTCACACCCGCCGAACGCAAAACCCTCCTGAGGCTGCTGTCCCGCCTCGTCCCGGAGTGACCGGACCTCACCAGGGTCAGCGGAGGTGGTAGGCGTGGGTGATGGTCGTGGTGAAGTTGTTGCCGTGGGCATCGTGGGCGGTGGCTCGGAGCGAGGCAAAGAGGGCTCCGGAAGGGTGGCTGACGGTGGCGGTCCAGCCGGTGGGGGTCTTGTGGAGCTTGGCCCGCTTCCAGGTGACGCCGTCGTCGTACGAGATCTCTACTGAGCGGAGCGTTGCCGGGCCGCCTGTCGAGCCGGGTTGGCGGTGGACCGTGACCGGGAAGGTGAACGGTCCGCCGGCAGGTGCTGAGTTCTGCAGATCGACGGCGGGGTCGAAGCCGATTGTCAGTAGCGGGAGCACGCCGGTCCTGCTGGCATGGAAGGTCCACTCGGCGGTGACCTTGCTGGACAGCGGCCATTGCGGCAGGGTTCGGGTGACCTCTGAGGTGAGGCGGAGAGTGGATGCCGTGGCCGGGACCTTGAAGGTGCCGCGGCCCGGCTCGCCGCTCCTGCTCACCAGTCGGCCGTCCGCGAACAGTTCGGTGTCGCCAGTGTCGCCGGAGCTGCTGTCGTCCTCACCGACGAATCCAAGGTTTCCGTCGGAGTCCGATCGCAGCGGCAACTGCACCGTGATGGCGTCACCCTCTCGAGACGCGAGCGGCAGTCCATCTCGATCGAGCCCCAGCAAGGAGGGCGCCAGGACTGCCTTGCCCCAGTGCTCGTCCGCTCGACCGCGGGCGTAGGTGCTGTCGGCGGGTCGGAACGCCTGGTAGCCAGTACGAAGAACTCGCGACCACGTGATCGATTGCGGGGAGAAGTAACGCGTCTGCCGGGTGCCGGTGAGGATCCGCGAGGGGAAGTCGAACATCTCCAGGTCGTTCTGCCGGGCACCGATATTCGCGTAGCCCACCCGCTCGGCTCCCAGCGAGTAGTAGCCGGCCTGAACCCTCGCGAGTTCGCGGTTCGCCGGGCGGTAGGTCATGCCGGGGGCGATACCGCCGCTGTGAGCGAAGGCGAGTTCGTAGTGGTACGGACTGGCGGCAATGCCCTCCACGACGGCCCGGGTCGCTCGCGCCAGCCCGCTTCCCTCGTTGCCGAGGCTCAGCAGGACCGGGATCGCCTTGCCGTCTCGGGCCGAGATCTTCAGCATCGCGGTGAGGTACAGCGCTGCCGCACGTGCTCCGGCGTCGGCGAGTGCTTGCACCCGGACGCCGTACCGATCGGCTTCCGCGGGGCTCAAGGTGAACACGGCCAGCTTGCCGCGAAGGTCCTTCGCCTTGATCTCCGCAGGCAGCGCATGCCCCACGTCGACAACCTCGAGTTCGTGCCTGCCAGCGAGGCGCGGTTCCTCCAGGACCCACTCGACCGGAACCCGGAGCCGCTCGGGTGCGGTCGCTGTGAGACTGGCCTGCGGCTTCTCGAGTTGAACGCGCAGGTAGGAGTCCAGGTGCGGATGCGTGCCGGCGGTCGGTACTGCGTAAAGCTCGGAGTTGCCGCCGGCGGTCAGGCTGAAGTGGCTGCCGTTGTGACTGATTCGCAGACCCGCGCGTTGTTCGAGGATTTGTGCGTCGGGCTGCTCGACCTCGAGTTTGACGCGCTGCCCCGGTCGGGCGTCGAGGGTCAGCGTCCGGGCGGCATCCACCTGGAAGGTCGGCTCCGCGACGCTGGTCATCGCAGGACGGAACTGACCCGGGAACACCGAGTAGACCGCCGCTATTGCCGCGTACCGGCCTGCGGGCAGTTGCAGGGTTTCGCCCGGCCGCGCGAAGTACCAGGCCTCCGGATCTTCGAGGTCGGCGATGACCGTTTCGCTCGGCGAGATCGCCGCCTTGCCGTTGCGGCCGATCATGTCGATCTTCACCGCGTGGGTGCGATCGATGGGTGCCGGCACTGCGGTCGCTGGGGTGAGCGGGATCAGGGTGGTCAGGATCAGAAAGGCCAGGAGCTTGCGGGTCATCGAGTCTCCGTCACTGGTATGCGTCGCGCGGTACTATGCGAAGCTGAATAGCTGGTGAAAGAATTCCCGGCACCTGCTGGTGCCGGGAGATGGGTCGGTCAGTGGATCGAGTGGACCCCGCTGAAGTTGTAGCCGTCGTGGCCCCACGCGGACGTGCCGCCGATCAGGAGGATGGCCAAGGCCAGGATGGCGATGCTGTTCAGGGGGATCAGGAGCCAGAGCCAGCGGCGGTTGCGCTGCGAGAGGCGGTTGAGCCAGATCGACACGAGGGCGCCGACGACGGCTGCCGCCAGGAGTTGTGGCACATCAGTCGTCCTCGCGAGCACGCCGTACAGGGCGACGCCGCCTATCAGACCGCGGAGCACCCACCAGACCGGCTGGCCGACCTCGACCAGGTCGCGCTGGACTCCTGCGGGGAGTGCTGAATGCAGGCGGCGGACGCGACGCTCGTTGCGGCGCCAGACAGGCGTGCTGGTCACGATGGCCGGGTCGTGGCCATGTAAGGCCAGTAAACCGATAGCCGACGGGGCCAGGCCGACGGCAAGCCAACCGAACACGGCGGTCGTCGACTCACCGTCGAGGGCGAACCAGCAGATCAGCAACAGCGGCGTGATCGCGGTCGACAGTGCAAGCCAGCCAACGGCTGCAGCACCTCGACTTGTCGGACCGTAGCCGTCCGGCCGGGCCGGATAACCGGCGGCCGCGCGGAGCTGGTCGGCGTACTGCTGGGGACTGCCGAGACGTTCCTCCAGCAGTTCGGTCGTTGGGAGCTCGGTGCGCAGTTCGGTCAGGTGTGCGGTGATGTCGTCCATCACCTCGTCCAGCTCCATGGCCGGCAGATCGGCAAGCTCAGCGCGCACCTGGCTGAGATAGCTGTCGCTCGTCTCCGTGGTCGTCATGTCGCCCCTCCCGTAGGTGTTCTACAGTCCAGGCTACTGTGCAATGCAGAATAGTGCTACCAGCGACCGGGAACCGGCTCGAGGTCGGGCGCCGTAGTGGAGCGCGCGGTAGGCCCCAGGGCTGTAGCCGGGTTGGCCGAGGGCGTCGCTGGAGCAGACGACCGGGTGGCTGCGGGCGACACCGCGTGGATCGATGCCGATGATGTCGAAGTTCCAGAGGATGTCCGGGCTGAACCGGGTAGCGGCAGCGAACGCATAGCTGACGCCGGAACCGCCCGGTCCGCCCGGGTTGATGAACAGCGGGCCCTTGGAGTTCGCAGGGTCGTCGGCTGGACGCTTCGCCATCGCCAGCTCGAAGGTCGCACCCTGCGGCTTGGCCCCGTCGACGGGCAGGGTGATCGTGCCGCACGACATCGTCGGCAGTTCCTCGCAGGGTGCCCAGGTGATCGATCGGGGGGCCGGAGCCGGGGTCGCCGTGGCCTGGACTGCGAGGCCCGCGGTCAGCAGTACCAGGGCGGAACCGGCCGCGGCCGGTCTGATCAGTCGCTGCCAGGTCAGCTCGAGCCCCTCCGTCTGCGCATACCGGACGGAGCGCAACCTACCGCCGCCGTGGAGTCACCGGCAGGTCCATTGCAGCTACGTGCAACAGATCAATGCGACGGGTCGGCCTTGAGGCGGTTGAAGGAGGCGGTGATCTCGGCTTCGGCGTCGGCTCGGCCGACCCAGCTGGCGCCCTCGACGGACTTGCCCGGCTCCAGGTCCTTGTAGACCTCGAAGAAGTGCTGGATCTCCAGCCGGTCGAACTCCGGCAGGTGATGGATGTCGCGCAGGTGCTCCTGGCGCGGGTCGCCGGCGGGCACGCAGACGACCTTGTCGTCCGGGCCCTTCTCGTCGGTCATCCGGAACATGCCGATCGCGCGAGCCTTGATCAGGCAGCCCGGGAAGGTCGGCTCGGGCAGCAGCACCAGGGCGTCCAGCGGATCGCTGTCCTGCCCGAGGGTGTCCTCGATGAACCCGTAGTCGGCCGGATACTGGGTCGAGGTGAACAGGGTCCGGTCGAGCCGCAGCCGGTTCGTCTTGTGATCCAGCTCGTACTTGTTGCGGGTGCCCTTGGGGATCTCGATGAAGACGTCGAACTCCATACGGCAGATACTGTCACGGTTCGGACCGATGAAATGACAGGAGCAGCCTGGTGGCCCGTCCTCCCCGTGCGGTCTTCGTCACGCTGGCCGCCGGCGCAGTACTGGCCGGACTGGTGAGCGGGGCGCAGGCAGTGCCCCCTTCGTCGCAGAGTGACACCGCGTCGCAGAGTGACACCACTGCGTCGGCTGCGCTCGCCGTGCTTCCGCCTGCGACGACGGAAGGCGCCGCGCCCACCGCCGCCGGCGTACAGAAGGCTCTACAGCCCGTACTGCGGGACCCGTCGCTCGGCAAGCACTACGGGGCCTACGTGTACGACGCGTCGAGGGGCAAGGCTGTCTACTCGGTCGGCAACGCCAAGCCGTTCGTCCCGGCGTCGACCATGAAGCTGCTGACCACTGTCGCGGCGCTGGAGACGCTGGGCCCGGACCACTGGTTCACCACCAAGACTGTGCTTGCTGCGAACGGCACGCTCATCCTGGTCGGCGGCGGCGATCCCCTGCTCACCATCAAGCGCTCCAGCGACCCGCTGGATTTCCCGCCGCGCGCCACCCTGCAGGACCTGGCCACCAGTACTGCGCGCGCTCTCAAGGCCGAGGGGGTCCTCAGCGTCACCCTCGGGTACGACGCGACCTTGTTCGAGGGCCCGGCCGCCAACGCCAAGTGGGAGCCGAAGTACGTCACCGAGGGCATCGCCGCCCGCACCTCCGCTCTCTGGGTGAACGAGGGCCGGGTGTCGCCAGGCATGGCGAAGCGGGCCACTTCCCCGGCGCAGGCGGCCGCGACCTCGTTCGCCACGCTGCTGCAGGCGGCTGGGATCAAGGTGGCCAGGAGCGTCAAGCCGACGACTGCGTCCTCGTCCGCGAACAACGTTGCGGAGGTTCGCTCGGCTTCAATCGGGGAGATCGTGGAGTACGTGAATCTGCACAGCGACAACGACGGCGCCGAGGTGCTGCTGCGGCACGTCGGGATCGCCACGGAGAACGGCGGATCCTACGCGGGTGGGCTGACGGGGCTCCGGGCCACGCTGACCAAGCTCGGCGTGAACGTCAGCAAGGCCCGGTTGGAGGACGGCAGCGGGTTGTCCCGGACGAACCAGGTGCCGTTGGACGTGCTGGCAGGTGCTCTCCGGGTGGCTGCGGCCAGGCCTGAGTTGCGTCACCTGATCAGCGGACTGCCGGTCGCCGGGTTCACGGGCAGTCTCGAGGAGAGGTTCGCCGGGCCGGGCACGGCCGCCGGCACCGGCCTGGTCCGGGCCAAGACCGGGACGCTGACGAGCGTGCACTCCCTGGCCGGGCTGGTCCGGGACCGCACCGGCACGCTGCTGGTGTTCGTTGTTGCCACCGACAGCGCGCCACCCGACAAGGCCCTCGCCGCCCGCGCGGCCCTCGACCGAGCCGCCGCCACCCTCGCCAACTGCGGCTGCGCAGCCTGAGGTCGGCAGGCGCATGTTGGAACATGGCACTAGGGTCGAATCATGAGTACGGCGGAAGGTAGTACGGCGCCTGAGATGGTCGACTGGCAGCTGGCGACCGGGGTGGCACGCAAGCTGCTACGGCCCGGGCCGGTGGTCAGTCGCGCCGAGGCGGACCAGGTGGTTTCCGAGCTGCGGCAGTTCGCCGCTGACTCCGAGCACCACGTGCGGGAGTTCACCGGACTGCAGGCCACCTCGGCCACCGCGCCTGTGGTGATCGTGGACCGGCCCGGCTGGGTGCAGGCCAACGCCGACGGGTTCCGGACCGTTCTGCAACCGCTTGCGGACAAGCTGCGCGAGAAGCAGGAGCGCACCGGCGGCCTGTCGTCGGCAGTGGGTTCCAGAGTCACCGCGATCGAGGCGGGCGCTCTGCTGGCCTTCCTCTCTTCTCGCGTGCTGGGCCAGTTCGACCCGTTCTACGCGCCCGAGCCCGACCCGAACCGGCCCGACGTGACCGGGCGGTTGCTGCTGGTCGCGCCGAACGTGATGCACGTGGAGTCCGAGCTGGGCGTCGTACCGCGGGACTTCCGGCTCTGGGTCTGCCTGCACGAGGAGACCCACCGGGTGCAGTTCACCGCGGTCCCTTGGCTGCGGGACCACCTGCGGTCCGAGATCGCCCTGTTCCTGGACCAGGCCGAGCTGGACGCCTCGGCGTACGCGGCGATGTTCCGCGAGGCCGTGCAGCGGCTGGGCCGGTCGGTGAAGGGCGAGGGTGAGCTGAGCCTGGTCGACCTGATGCAGTCGCCCGAGCAGCGCGCCGTACTGGACCGGCTGACCGCGGTGATGTCACTGCTCGAGGGCCATGCGGACTTCGTGATGGATGGCGTCGGGCCGAGCGTGATCCCGACCGTTGACCAGATCCGGGCCAAGTTCACGTCCCGGCGGACGAGTGGCAACCCGCTGGACCAGCTGCTGAAGCGGCTGCTCGGCCTGGACGCCAAGCTGAAGCAGTACCAGGACGGTGCGGCCTTCGTCCGGCGCGTGGTCGACCGGGTCGGTATGGAGGGCTTCAACAGGGTCTGGACCGGGCCGAACACGCTGCCCACCAAGAACGAGATCGCCAACCCGGATGCCTGGGTCTCCCGACTCAACGGCTGATCCCGCTGTGTCGGCTGACTCTGAAGGGCTGGTCGACAGCCGCCGGGGCAAGCTGCATCCTGCGGTGGCACGGGTGCGGGAGACCGTCCGCGCGTCGCTGGAGGACCTGCCGCGTGACACCACGGTGCTCGTGGCCTGCTCGGGCGGCGCCGATTCACTCGCACTCGCCGCAGCCACTGCCTTCGAAGCGCCCAAGCTAGGACTGCGAGCAGGCGCAGTCATCGTGGACCACGGACTGCAGGAGAACTCAGCGAAGGTTGCGGCGACCGCGGCCGAGCAGTGCCGGTCCCTGGGGCTCGAGCCGGTCCAGGTGCGTGCAGTCGAGGTCGGCACGGTCGGGGGACCCGAGGGAGCCGCCCGGACCGCCCGGTACGACGCGCTGCGCGAGGCGGCCGACGAGCTGGGCGCGGACGTGGTCCTGCTCGCCCACACCCGGGACGACCAGGCCGAGACAGTATTGCTAGGCCTGGCCCGTGGTTCTGGAGCCCGCTCGCTCGCTGGAATGGCACCTACTGCCGGCGTACTCCGGCGGCCGCTGCTGGACGTTCCCCGGGCTACGACGGCGGCTGCATGTATTGCGTCGGGCCTGCGCCCGTGGCATGACCCGCACAACGACGACCCGCAGTACAGGCGGGTGCGGGTGCGGCACGAGGTGCTGCCAGTGATGGAGGAGGCCCTCGGACCCGGCGTACTGGAGGCCCTAGCCCGTACTGCGGGGCTGTTGCGGGCCGATGCGGATGCGCTCGACGTGCTGGCCGCGGACCTGGCCGAGACCGCGGTACGGCGGACCGAGGACGAGGTGGTCTGCGACGTCGGCATGCTCGAGGTGGAACCGGCGGCGATCCGCACCCGGGCTCTGCGGCAGGCGGCGCTGGAGGCGGGCTGCCGTGCGACGGATCTCACAGCCGGCCACGTCGCGGCCGTGGACGCACTCGTCACCGACTGGCGCGGCCAGCGCTGGATCGACCTGCCGCAAGGCGTCCGGGCGATCCGGCGGGCCGGATTCATCGTCCTGGCGCAAGGTATGACAGGCTGACCCGCGTGGATGCTTCGGACATCGAGAAGGACCTGAGCAAGATCCATTACACCGAGGAGCAGATCCTCGCCCGGCTGCGTGAGCTGGCCCGCCAGATCGAGCAGGACTACGACGGCAAGGACCTCCTCATCGTCGGGGTGCTGCGGGGCGCGGTGATGGTGATGGCCGATCTGGCCCGGTCGTTCAACCGGCACGTCGAGATGGACTGGATGGCGGTCTCGTCGTACGGGTCCGGCACCAAGTCGTCCGGGGTGGTCCGGATCCAGAAGGACCTGGACACCGACATCACCAACCGGCACGTGCTGATCGTCGAGGACATCATCGACACCGGCCTGACGCTGACCTGGCTGGTCAGCAACCTGCTCTCCCGCAAGCCCGCCTCGCTGGAGCTCTGCACCGCCTTCCGGAAGCCGGACGCGGCCAAGATGGCGGTGCCGGTCAAGTACGTCGGGCTCGAGCTGCCGGACGAGTTCGTGGTCGGCTACGGCCTGGACTATGCGGAGAAGTACCGCAACCTACGCTGCGTGGCCACCCTCGCCCCGCACGTCTATTCCTGAGCCTCTGAAGTCTGCTGGACCCGGGATTTGTGACAGGCTGTAGACAGGGACGTACCGTCGTTCGGTGACCCTCGTGGTGGGCAGGCTTGCCCGACACGAGACACTTGGACAAGTGTTACCGTCTAAGGCCCCCACACCCGGGCCTGCTGAGCTAGGAGGGACGGGGCGTAGGCCTCGATCATGGACGTGAAGCGCATCTTCCGCGGACCCCTGTTCTGGATCGTCATCGCCTTCCTGGGCGTGCTGGTGATCGGACAGCTGCTGACCGGCTCGAGCGGGTACAAGACCGAGTCCACCGGCCAGGTCGTCCAGCTGATCCAGCAGGCGACCACGTCGAGCGACAAGTCGCTCAAGGCGGTGACGCTGATCGACCCGGACCAGGAGATCCGGATCGAGAAGACCGACGGCACCAAGGTGCGGGCGTTCTGGGTGGACGGCCAGGCGAACACGCTGGGAACCCAGCTGCAGACGCTGTTCCAGGACGGCAAGCTGGAGACCTATGACGTGGAGAACCCGAAGCCGAGCTTCATCGGCCAGGTGTTCTCGACGCTGATCCCGTTCCTGCTGATCGCCGTGGTCTTCATCTTCTTGATGAACTCGATGCAGGGTGGCGGCTCCCGGGTGATGAGCTTCGCCAAGTCGAAGGCCAAGCTGGTCACCAAGGACACTCCGAAGACGACGTTCGCGGACGTGGCCGGGGCCGACGAGGCGATCGAGGAGCTCGGCGAGATCAAGGAGTTCCTCCAGGAGCCGGGCAAGTTCCAGGCTGTCGGGGCGAAGATCCCCAAGGGCGTGCTGCTGTACGGCCAGCCGGGTACCGGTAAGACGCTGCTGGCCAGGGCTGTCGCCGGTGAGGCGGGCGTGCCGTTCTACTCGATCTCCGGTTCGGACTTCGTCGAGATGTTCGTCGGTGTCGGTGCCTCCCGGGTGCGCGATCTGTTCGAGACGGCCAAGACCAACGCCCCGGCGATCATCTTCATCGACGAGATCGACGCCGTCGGCCGGCACCGTGGCGCGGGCCTCGGCGGTGGGCACGACGAGCGCGAGCAGACGCTGAACCAGTTGCTGGTCGAGATGGACGGCTTCGACGTGCGCGGCGGGGTCATCCTGATCGCGGCCACCAACCGTCCGGACGTACTCGACCCGGCGCTGCTGCGCCCGGGCCGGTTCGACCGGCAGATCGCCGTCGACGCTCCGGACCTGCCGGGTCGCGAGCAGATCCTGAAGGTCCACTCGCGCGGCAAGCCGATGAGCGAGGACGCGGACCTGCGGGCCGTCGCCCGCCGGACCCCCGGGTTCACCGGTGCGGACCTGGCGAATGTGCTGAACGAGGCGGCCCTGCTGACCGCCCGGCTGAACAAGCAGCAGATCGACAAGTACGCGCTGGACGAGGCGATCGACCGGGTCATCGCAGGCCCGCAGCGCCGGACCAGGTTGATGTCGGACAAGGAGAAGGTGCTCACGGCGTACCACGAGGGCGGGCACGCCCTGGTCGCCGCGGCGCTGCCGCACTCCGACCCGGTGCACAAGGTGACGATCCTGCCGCGCGGCCGCGCCCTCGGTTACACGATGGTGCTGCCCGATGAGGACAAGTACTCGACCACCCGCTCGGAGATGCTCGACAAGCTGGCCTACATGCTCGGCGGTCGGGCCGCCGAGGAGATGGTCTTCCACGACCCGACCACGGGTGCCAGCAACGACATCGAGAAGGCGACCGCGCTCGCCCGGGCGATGGTCACGCAGTACGGGATGACAGAGCGGCTCGGTGCGATCCAGTACGGCCAGGACTCCGGTGAGCCGTTCCTGGGCAGGGATCTGGGCAGCCAGCGCAACTACTCCGAGGAGATCGCCGCGGCGGTCGACGAGGAGGTCGGCAAGCTGATCCTGAACGCGCACCAGGAGGCCTTCGACATCCTGGTGGAGAACCGTGCGGTGCTGGACGCCCTGGTCGAGGAGCTGCTCGAGAAGGAGACGCTCGACAAGGCCGAGATCGCCCGTGTGTTCGCGCCGATCCAGAAGCGCGAGCTGCGGCCGGCCTGGACCGGTTCGTCCACCCGGGCGCCGTCCGAGCAGCCGCCGGTGATGCCGCTGCCGAGTAAGGGCGAGCAGAACGGTTCGCTGCAGGATGTGATCCCCGGTGGCTCGATCGGGCCGGACGAGGCCGCGCACGGCCCGAACTACGGCAGTGGTCCGACGCCGCCTGCGGAGTGACGGATTGACCTCGCCGGAGTTCGACCACGACCGGGCCGAACGCGCGATCCGCGAACTCCTGATCGCGATCGGCGAGGACCCTGATCGTGAAGGACTGAAGGACACCCCCGCCCGGGTCGCGCGCTCGTACGCCGAGATCACGGCCGGGCTGGGGCAGTCCGCCGAGGAGGTCCTGAGCACCACCTTCGAGCTCGAGCACGACGAGCTGATCCTGGTCAAGGACATCGAGGTCTGGTCGATCTGCGAGCATCACCTGGTCCCGTTCACCGGGGTGGCGCACGTCGGGTACATCCCGAACGTGGACGGGCGGATCACCGGGCTGTCCAAGCTGGCCCGGCTGGTCGACGTGTACGCGAAACGCCCGCAGGTGCAGGAGCGGCTGACCACCCAGGTGGCGGAATCCCTGGTGGAACTGCTGAAACCGCGCGGGGTGATCGTGGTGATCGAGTGCGAACACCTCTGTATGACGATGCGCGGCGTCCGGAAACCGGGCGCCCGGACGATCACTTCGGCCGTGCGCGGCCAGCTCCGCAACCCGGTCACCCGCGCCGAGGCGATGAGCCTGATCGTCGGCTGACCCCATAGCTTCGGACCGGCCATGCTCGTTGGCCCTTTGGCAGCGATTGCCCATGGACATTCCGTGTCTGAACGTTTACGTTCCGTAGTGGCGTTCTGTCTCGGGGACAGGGCGCTGTCGTGAGGAGGAACGTATGGCAGGGCGTTTTCGGGTCGGCGCCGCACTCACCGGGGTCGTCGCCCTGACGGCTGCCGGGCTGATCGCGGCGAACGGCGCGCAAGCGGACCACCAAACCAGGAGCTCGACCTCGACGACCGGGGCGGTGGGGCAGGGTTCGAATTCAACAACAGCGCTGCTGCAGAACCGTCAGGCGCTGGCGGCCGATCAGGTGGAGAACCAGCTGGGCTCCGGTGTGGTCGGCAGCTACTTCGACGACGCGGGCGACCTGGTCGTCGCCGTCTCGGACGAAGCGACCGCCGAACTGGTCCGCGCGGTCGGCGCGATTCCCAAGCTGATCCAGTTCACCGCCGCCCAGCTCAACTCCGTGCAGTCCGAGCTCGACCAGATCGCGACCGGCTCCAGCGCGGGCAAGGTCAAGTCCTGGTACGTCGATCCGGTGTCCGGCACCGTCGTCGTCACCGCGCCCACGGACGCCCGGGACCCGCTCACCCAGCGGTTCCTGAAGAAGGCCCGGGCCAACGGCGCCAAGGTGACTGTGCACGACTCACCGGGCCAGGTCACCACCACGGCGGATGACTTCGGCCTGCTCGGCGGCATCCAGGTGGACAAGAACACCGGCTACACGTGCTCCCTCGGCTTCAACGCCCGGACGTCGAAGGGCACCCGGATCTTCCTGACCGCGGGCCACTGCACGTCCGGCAAACCGTCGTTCTCCCGCAACGGCTACATCCTCGGCGACACCCGGACCTCGAGCTTCCCCGGCAACGACTTCGGCACGGTGAGCGTGATCGACGGCTGGGACCAGCGCGGGGTGATCGAAGGCTGGGGTACCACCGACGTCGCAGTACGGGGGTATGCCAATGCGACCGTCGGCTCGCAGTTGTGCAAGTCCGGCAAGAGCACCAAGTGGACGTGCGGGCGGATCGTGGCCAAGAACGTCACCGTGAACTACGGCAACAACAAGGTCGTGAAGGGCCTGTTCCAGCACACCGCCTGCGTCGAGTCCGGTGACTCCGGCGGGGCCAACATGACCGGCAACTACGCCCAGGGCATCACCAGCGGAGCCGCCCTGATCAGCGGTCAGTGCATGGAGAAGTACGGGCAGCAGAACGAGTCGTACTCCCAACCGATCGGTGAGGCGCTGTCCGCTAGCAGCGCCTCATTGGTGCTGGGTTAGCGACCCCCGGCAGAGGCCGGGAGTTGATGGGGGCCCACCACCTAGGTGGGGCAGTTCGGCGGCCACTACGGTGGTCGGGTGCGAACTGCCCCACCGAGTCAGGTCCGAGGACTGCCGACGCCCGCCAGATGCCTGGTGATGGGCGTCGTCAACGTGACCCCGGACTCCTTCTCCGACGGCGGCGAGTGGTTCGAGCCGTCGGCGGCGATCAAGCACGGCAGGGAGATGCTGGCCGAGGGCGCCGACCTGCTCGACGTGGGTGGCGAGTCCACCCGGCCCGGGGCTGAACGGCCCTCGCAGGACGAGGAGCTCCGCCGGGTGATGCCCGTGATCGAGACCCTCGCGGCAGAAGGCGCGCTGGTCTCGATCGACACCATGCGATCCGAGGTCGCCGCACTCGCGCTCGATGCGGGTGCGGTGATGGTGAACGACGTGTCCGGTGGGCTGGCCGATCCGGAGATGCTCGGGCTGGTGGCGGATCGCGGCACGGCGTACGTGTGCATGCATTGGCGTGGGCACTCCGCCGACATGCAGAACAAGGCCGAGTACGACGACGTGGTGGCCGAGGTGATCACCGAACTCGGGTACCGGGTGGAGGCGATCCGGGCGGCCGGGATCGACCTTGGCAGGGTGGCGCTGGACCCGGGGCTGGGTTTCGCGAAGAACGCCGACCACAACTGGGAGGTGTTGCGCCGGCTGCGCGAGTTCGCCGTACTGGGACTGCCTTTGCTGATCGGTGCGTCCCGCAAGACGTTCCTAGGTAGGCTGCTCGCCGACGAGGAGACCGGCGAGCCCAGACCGGCCGTACGACGAGACGACGCGAGCGCGGCTGTCTCCGCCCTCGCTGCCGCGAGTGGGGCCTGGTGCGTCCGGGCCCATGCGGTGGCACCGAGCGCGGACGCAGTCCGGGTGGCTAGCAGGTGGGGAGCGGTATGACGGAAGAGCCGAGCGGTTCGAGGCGTGGCACGGGTGCCAGCGTCGAGGCCGTGGTGCTGAACGCCAACACCGCGTTCTACAACGCGTTCGAGGCGGGCGACCTGGATCTGATGGCGGCGGTGTGGCTGCCGGAGCCGGATCCGGTCTGCATCCATCCGGGGAACGCGGCGATCTCCGGCTACAACGAGATGATGCGGGCGTGGGCGATGATCTTCGCGAACACGCCGTACATCCAGTTCTTCCTCACCGACGTACAGGTGCGGGTAGATGAAGACGTGGCCTACGTCACGTGTACGGAGAATGTCCTGTCCTCGGGCGAAGGGGCGCCGGAGGAGGGTTTCGCCGGGGGTAAGGCACTCGCCACCAATGTCTTCAGGCGAACTTCTACCGGCTGGCGGTTGTGGATCCACCACGCCTCCCCGGTACTGTCGTCTGGGGGTCGACAGGAGGAGGCGGAATGAGCGGTCCCGTGATGCCTCCTGACGTGATCGAGATCCGCGGCATCCGGGGATTCGGACGGCACGGAGTGTTCGAGCACGAGCGGGCCGACGGGCAGGAGTTCATCGTGGACGTCCGGCTGGAGCTGGACACCCGGCCCGCGGCGGCCTCCGACGACCTGGCCGACACCGTGAACTACGGGGTGGTGGCCGAGCAGGTGCACGCCGCCATCGAGAACGACCCGGTCGACCTGATTGAGACACTGGCACAACGGATCGCGGCGCTGTGCCTCGCCGACCGGCGGGTGAGCGGAGCCGCGGTGACCATCCACAAACCCTCGGCGCCGATCAAGGTGCCGTTCGACGACGTTGTCCTGACCGTGCAGCGCAGATCCGGAGATACCCCGTGACCGAGACCCCCAGTCCCCACGTCATCGACGCGGACACCCTCAGCGGTGGCCTGAAGCCGATCCGCCAGGTGATCCTGTCGCTCGGCAGCAATCTCGGCGACCGCGAGGCGAACCTGCAGGGCGCCGTCGACGCACTGCGGGACACCCCTGACGTCGTGGTCGTCGACGTCTCACCGGTCTACGAGACAGCACCGGTGGGCGGACCGGACGATTCCGGCTCGTACCTGAACATCGTGCTGCTCGCGGACACCACGCTGTCCGTCGACACCCTGCTGGACCGCGCGCACGCCGTCGAGCAGGCGTTCGGCCGGGAGCGCAGCGTGCCCGGCGCGCCGCGGACCCTGGACGTCGACCTGATCACGTACGGCAAGAAGGAGATCGAGTCCGAGGAGCTGACGGTGCCGCATCCGCGGGCGCACGAGCGCGCCTTCGTGCTGGCGCCCTGGCTCGACATCGAGCCGGACGCGGTGCTGCCCGGCGTCGGCCCGGTGGCGGACCTGCTGGCCAAGGTCGGTACCGAAGGCGTCAAGCGGCTCGACGACCTGAGTATCGAGCTCGGGTAGTGGCGTCCGGCGGGACCGGCCCGGGCAGCAAGCCCGGAGCCGGCAAGGAGCCGCCGCGGCCCGGTTCGGTCCGGCCGACCTCGCGTCGGCTGCTGGTCGCGATCGCCGTCCTCGGGGCGGCGATCGGCCTCACTCTGGTGCGGGCGATCGAGTCCGGCGGCGGCGTCGCTCCGACGGTGTCCTGGCTCACCCTCGTCGCCTGGAGCTTCCTGGCCGCGCTGCTGTTCGGCACGGCCCGCAACACCCACCAGCGGGTCCAGGTGCGCCGGGAGCGGATCGAGCCGTCCCGCGCGGTCTTCCTGCTGATGATCGGGAAAGCCAGCGCTTTCGTCGGCGCGTTGTGCACCGGCGTGTACGCAGGGTTCGCGTTATCCTTCCTGGACGCGGTGAGCGCCTCGGGGCCCCGCAACCGGGTGATCACCTCCGGCATCGCGGCGGTGATCTCAGTGCTGGTCGTCACGGCCGGATTGCTGCTCGAACGCGCGTGTCGTATCCCGGAAGACCCCGAAGACACCCCCTAACATGTCGGTCCATGGGGTCAAGGGGTAGCCGCCGTCGAACCAGGACCACAATTCTCACCATCGCCAACAGCCTGCTGGTGGTCGTCTGCCTGGGCGTCAGTATCGCCCTGTTCTCCCAGAACCAGTGGATCCTCCGCGCCGCCGCGATCGGCGCCGTCCTGGTCGCCGTCGGCGCCTCGGTGCTGATCCGCCACCAACTCCTGGTCGAACGCCTGGCCCACAGCGACGACCGCGCCCAGGTGGCGCAGGAGTACTCCCGCATCACCAGCGCCCGCGTGGTCGAGAACGCCGAGTTCGTCGACCTGATGCAACGCCGCCTGGACCGCATCGACCAACGCCTCGACAAGATCGACGAGGAGGTCGCCACCGTAGTAGCCGCCGGCGACAAACACTCCATAGCCGACGCCCCCACAGTCGTAGACCTAAAACTCCGCGGCCTCGCCGCCTCCTGACTCAAGTACTCCGCGAGTATGGGACACCGTGCGTGGAAGGAAGTTCGAGCCGAGCGCATCAACACCCCAGAGGCTGAGGCGGAGGTTGCCGCTGTGCGACGGCAGCACGGCCTCACTGGACTGTGAGGGGGTTTGGGCGACGAGCTGGATGCACGATGCGAACGATGACATTGCGCCGCGGCTCGGGTTGCCGCCGTTGCCTGTAGTGGAGTGGGCTTCTGACGATGACGACGCTGCACTGGAAGACGCGCGAGGTCGGCTGGGCCGGTGGTCGCCCGTTCATACTGCCTGATCTGCGGCCGAGCGCCCGGTTGTCCACAGCCCCATCCGCGCGCGCCGCCGATTTCGTTCATCCTGGATCGGGTGGAGTGGTGGTGGCAGCAGCAGCTCGAGGACGAGGGCATCGAGGTTCTGATCCATGTGCAGAACCGGATCGTCTCCCGAGCCCAACTACTGGCGGCCCAGTGGTCTGAAGCAGATATCCGTCGTCCACTGCGGCGCCGGCGTTGGCAGACTATTCACCCTGGTGTCTACGCCACTCATACAGGACCGATCGGCTACGACGAGCGTCTGCTGGCAGCGTTGCTGTATGCGGGTCCGGACGCTGGATGGAGCCACTACACCGCGGCGGAGCAACTCGGTCTGCTCAAGGCCGACGACCGGCGACCGGTGTATCTGACGATCCCCGGGAAGCGGCGGGTTCGCCCTCGACCGAACGTGATGCTTTACCGTGACGAGCATTGGAAGGACCGGTTGGCGGCGGTGATTCCGCCGCGCAGTACGGCCGCGCACGCAGTGCTGGACATCGTCGCGATCTCGAACTCCGCCGACGAGGCAGCAGCAGTCATCGCCGAGGCCTGCCAGAGCGGCCGGGTCGATCCCGCCGCCATCCTGTCGGCGCTCGACGAGCGGCGCCGGCTCCGCTACCGCAGCGAACTACGACCGATCCTGGCCGACGTCGCGGCCGGCTCGCACTCACTCCTCGAACTCCGTTACCTGCGCGACGTGGAACGCCGCCACGGACTACCTGCGGGGGTTCGGCAGCGTCAGGTGGGCAAGGAATTCACCGACGTCGCCTATCCGAGGTTCGGGTTGGTGGTCGAGCTCGACGGGCGTTTCCACTTCGCGCCGCACCGGCGCTGGCGCGATCTGGACCGGGACAACCGCGCGACCCTGCGCGCCGAATCCACGTTGCGCTACGGGTGGTTCGACATCACCAGTAGGCCATGCGCTGCCGCCGTACAGGTCTTCCAGGTGCTGCGTCGCCGGGACCCGACCCTCAGCGCGACCCCTTGCGGTCCGACCTGCCAGCTTGCCTGATCCCATCCCACAAGCCGGAAACATCTGGTCGCCAGGTGCAAATTTGTTTCCGGCTTGTGCGGCCGCCGCCGGCCAATCGCCTACTTGTCGATGTCTCCTACTACGAAGAACATGGAGCCGAGGATGGCGA
>NZ_DASRXP010000544.1:0-4039 GCF_035687465.1 Kribbella sp. | reverse complement strand
CACAGCCGCCACCCGCACACGCTCGCTCACGCCGACACCTTGGCATATCTCCCCAACCACCTGGCGTACCGAACGACAGGAGGTGGTCGGCCGACCTGCCCAACCAGCCGAGGCGGCCCCGCTCACCACCACGTCTTGCAGGCCTGGTCCGGCGACCACCTCCTGTCGTTCGGTACGCCAGCCGGCCACGGCGGGGTAGGGGGTGCGGTGGTCTTGACCGGCGGTGGTGGGCGGCGGAGGGTGGCGGGGAAGGCTGGCTGCGAAAGGGATGAGGGCGATGGCGAAGGTATTGATCATCACTGGGGATGCGGCGGAGACGCTGGAGGTGTTCTACCCGTACCAGCGGCTGCTGGAGGAGGGGTACGAGGTGGACCTGGCGGCTCCGACGGCGAAGAAGCTGCAGTTCGTGGTGCACGACTTCGTGGACGGGTTCGACACGTACACCGAGAAAGCGGGCCACACCTGGCAGGCCGATCTCGCCTTCGCCGACGTGAAGCCCGAGGACTACGTGGCGCTGGTGATCCCCGGCGGACGCGCCCCGGAGTACATCCGGAATGACGCGGACTGCCAGCGGATCGTGCAGCACTTCTACGGCGAGGCGAAGCCCGTCGCCCAGCTCTGCCACGGACCGCTCGTCGCCGCTGCGGCCGGAGTACTGAACGGCCGCAAGACCTCGGCCTACCCGGCCCTGGCGCTCGACATCCGGGCCGCGGGTGGGGAATGGGTCGACGGCGACGCGGTAGTCGACGGCAACGTCGTCTCCGGCCGCGCCTGGCCTGACCACCCCGGCTGGATGCGCGCCTTCATGACAGTCCTCAAGGAGCACGCACCCGCCTAGTTTGGTGGAACGCGCCACTGGTAGGCGAGTCCCTCCGGATCCTCCCGTGGCGAGCCGCGGAAGGTGAAGCCGCAACGGGTCGCTAGTCGCTGCGAGGCGGTGTTGTCCTTCGACGTGATGATGGTCGCGGTCCGTACACGCTGCGTGCTGATCAGGTAGAGCTGTAGCAGTCGTAGCGCTTCGGTTCCTGTTCCCAGTCGGCGCTCGGAGTCTGTGAAGAGGTGGTAGGCGATCAGCGCCTCACGCTCGGCCAGGGCGAGGTCGTGCAGGAGGATCTGTCCGACAAGGTGCGAGTTGCGGTAGACGCCGAAGTACAGGATCGAGCTCTCAGCCTCCGCGCGGTCGATCCAGCGCATGGAGCCGACTGCGACTGCGTCCGCGGCTGCAGCCCGCACCTGTTCGGGTCTCACGCGACCAAGCTGGACTTCTCCGCTGCCCAGGAGGGGGCCGTCATAGATCACGAAACCCGAGTGTTCAGCTTCGAGCACGCCTTGGCCAGCTGATTTCGCTCTGATGGTTTGGTTTTGGTTGGCGAGCTACCTTTTCGAGCATGGTGGGGCGGTTGGTTGTGATGGTCCTGCTGGCGGGCGCGCTCGCCGGCTGTTCGGACGTTGCCGAGAATCTTGCTGATACGCCGTCTGCCTCCACGCCGAGCGCGACTCCGGAGGCGACGGTTAAACCGAGTGCCAAGCCGGTGCCCAGTACTTCGGTGCCCAGTACGCCGGTGCCGACGTCGCCGCGGGTGCCGGTGGGGACGGCGGTCGAGATGGGGATCCCGGCGATCGGCGTCAGTGGGCTAGGGGTTGTCGCCTATACCGGTACTGCGGACGATCGGCCGGGCACCGATGTTCAGGATCGCGGGGTGGCTGCTTCTCCGCGGGGGCCGAAGGGCGGGGTCGGGCCTGGCGACGTGGGGAACTTCATCGTCACGGCGCACCGGACCACTCATGGGCGACCGTTCGGGAGGGTGCCTGAACTGCAGAACGGCGACCACATTCTCGTCACGGCCGGCGGGTTCGTGTACGACTACCAGGTGGTCCAGACGATGACGATCTCGTTCCGCCAGCCCGCAGAGATCGCTCAGCAGAACGCGGCCGTGCCGGGTCGGCTGGGCGTGGTTCCGACCCGCGCGATGATCACGCTCTCCACCTGCCGGACGCCGGAGGACCACGCGGAGGGCAACTTCTGGAAGGACGAGCTGAACAACCCGGAGCACCGGATCAACAAGATCGGCGTCCTGGTCGCGACCCGGCCCGCCTGATCAGGCGCGGCCGAACTTCCACCACTTGGGCTTGTTCGCCTTGATCTCGTCCTCGGTGAGCGGCGGCGGCACCGGCGGCCGCGACTCCTCGGTGAGGAAGTTGCCCGACTCAGTGTCGTACGGCGTGACGCCCAGCCGTTGACTGATCTCCATCACCAACGGGATCGAGCGCGGTCCGTCGTTCAGGTAGAACGTGATGTCCCGAACGTCGACCCCCTTGCCGATCGTCATCTCGACGTCGTACTCGTCACTGCGTAGCAGCAACCAGGATTTCTTGGTCGCATCCACGCCCGGCGCGACGCCGCGAACCACCTCGACCACGTGGTCCGCAGTACCGAGTGAAGGCGGTTCGTAGCCGTCCGGGATGTCTTCGAGACGACGTACGCCGCCTGGTCCGCGCATTGCGTAGATAGCCCAGCTCATGCCCCCAGCATTGCTCAGCGCAGGTCGACCGCGCACACCCGGGCTAGGGCGTGTCTGGTTTCTCAGCCCGGTTTACGCGCTGTGACGAGGGCGAACGTCAGATACTCGCCCTGGTCAGCCTCGAGCATCTCCAGGCTCGCATCGGGTTTGCCGTTGCGTTCAGAGCTCACCTGCGCCCAGGTGAGCCAGTCGCGCCAGCCGGACTCCTGCAGCCGGGCCGACGTGACCTCCACGAGCTCGGTGACCTCCCAGTGGAACCTCCACCAGTCGGCGGTGTGCCAGGCGATCGCCTCCCAGCCGACCACCTTCTTGATGTGCTCAGGGATGTACCCGAGGTCGCGGATCTCCGCCGTCATCGCGGGGGTGGCGATGCCGAGTTGACCGCCCGGTTTGAGGAAGCTGGTGAGGTAGGCGAGATAGCCGTCCGCAGTACCGAAGTACTCGTAAGCATCGATGCAGACGATCGCGTCGAAGAACTCTCGGGCGAACGGCAGCGCGTGCGCTTCGGCCTTGAGTGCGGTGACGTCGACGCCTTGCCGGGCGAAGGTCGCGGCGGCCTCGGTCGGGTCGACCCAGAGGTCCGCGGCCCAGACCCGTACGCCGTACTCCTTCGTCAGGAACACGCTCGTCGCACCCTTGCCCGAGCCGAGATCGAGGACCCGCATCCCGGGCTGGAGATCGAGATCCCTCGCGAGATCCTCGAGCAGCCACAACGGATGCGGCCCCATGTCGCAGTCGAGTAGCCACTCTGCGTCGTACTTCGAGGAGCGGGGGTACTCGTCGCGCGTCAGGTCCACGCGG
Source organism: Kribbella sp. (assembly GCF_035687465.1). Taxonomy (NCBI): domain Bacteria; kingdom Bacillati; phylum Actinomycetota; class Actinomycetes; order Propionibacteriales; family Kribbellaceae; genus Kribbella; species Kribbella sp. The sequence continues at coordinate 716 of NZ_DASRXP010000544.1, read as the reverse complement.
CCAGCCAACCGCCGCGGTGTTGGGGCCGCAACCCAATTCCGTACTTCGCCTCGACAAGCCAGGGTGGTCCGTGCAGAGTTCTGCGCATGCGGGCGGAGCCGATCGACCTCGACGGGCTGCGGCTGGTCGAACGCTGGCTGGCGGCGGATCCGTCGGCGGCGCGATCTTCGGCGGGTTCTACGGCCAGGCTGTGAGCCGCTGGGCTCCGTTGCTCGAGGCATCGACCAGGCATGGCTGGATCACCGCGGACGACGAGGGACCGGTCGGTTTCATCGATCTCGAGATCCTTGACGGCGAGGTGGAGCTCGTCTACTACGTCGATCCTGCTCGCCGCGGCCAAGGTCTCGGAGTACCCACGGTCGCCCTGCTGGTAGAGCTTGCCGCAGGCAACGGTGCCAGGATCATCCACGCCGCGGTCGAGCCGACGAACCTCGCGAGCCTGGCCTGTCTGCGGGCGAGCGGGTTCGCCGATGTCGGCGTCAACGAGTTCGACGAGCTCGAACTGGCTCGTGCCGTACATGCCTGACTACGCCGGCGTACTCGCCTTCCGCGACGACCGGATCGCGCTGATCCGCGAACGGTATGAAGGGTGGGACGCCGAGCACTGGAACACCCCGTCGGGCGCGATCGAACCCGGAGAATCACCCGAGACCGCTGCCCTGCGCGAACTCCAGGAGGAGACGGGGTTGATCGCCCTGCCTCACCAACTGACCTTG
>NZ_DASRXP010000543.1:0-4555 GCF_035687465.1 Kribbella sp. | reverse complement strand
CGCGGATGTTCCGCAGCAGCGCGTTGCCGATCGTGCCCTCGCGCCGGCTGGCTCCGATCACCGCGACGCTCGCCGGCGTCAGCAGCCGGGCGATCGACAGGGCCTCGGAACGCTGCTCCCGCGCCTGCATCACGCCGAACGAGGTGTCGGTCGGGGCGATGTCGAACTCGACCATGATCACCCCGTCCTCGAACTCCCGGGCGACCTTGTACCCGGCCTCGGTGAAGACGGTGATCATCTTCCGGTTGTCCGGCAGCACCTCGGCGACGAACCGGGTGATGCCGTGTTCACGGGCCGCCTGCGCCAGGTGCTCGAGCAGCAACTGCCCGAGCCCCCGGCCCTGGTGCGCATCCTCGATCAGGAAGGCGACCTCGGCAGTGTGCAGGCCGGTCCGTTCGTAGCGGCCGACCCCGATCATCTGGTCGGCGACCGTGACGATCAGCGCCAGCCGGTCCTGGTAGTCGACCTGGGTGAACCGCGCCACGTCCCGGTCGGACAGTTCCGGGTAGGGCGCGAAGAAGCGGTAGTACTTCGACTGCTCGGAGACCCGGGCATAGAACTCCACGAGCAACGCCGCATCCGCCGGGGTGATCGGCCGCAGGTGTGCGGTCGCGCCGTCCCGCAGTACGACGTCTGCTTCGTACTCCGCGGGGTAGCCGGCCGGGTGCTCGGGGCCACGCCCCGGTCGCTCGACCTTCTCCGGCGTTGTCACCTCGTCAGCCTACTCATCGTCGCCGGGGCGCACGATTCCATTCTCGTAGGCGAAGACGACCACCTGGACCCGGTCGCGCAGGTCCAGCTTGCTCAGGATCCGGCCGACATGGACCTTCACGGTGCCCTCGGAGACCAGCAGTCGTTGCGCGATCTCGCTGTTCGTCTGCCCTTTGGCCAGCTCGATCAGGACCTCGCGCTCGCGGTCGGTGAGCTCGCGCAGCAGCTCACCGGACGGTGAGAGGCCGGTGGCGGTCGGCAGGTGGTGGGCGAAAGCCTCGATGAGCCGCCTGGTCACGCCTGGCGCGACCGCGGCGGCACCGGAGGCGACGGCTCGGATGCCGGCCAGGAGCTCGGCCGGCGCGGCGTCCTTCAGGAGGAAGCCGCTGGCGCCCGCCCGGAGCGCGGCGAAGACGTAGTCGTCGAGGTCGAAGGTGGTCAGGACCAGCACCCGCGCGGCCGAGCCTGACCGGACGATCTGCCGGGTCGCCTCGATGCCGTCCATGGCGGGCATCCGCACATCCATCAGTACTACGTCCGGCTGCAGGGCCCGGGTCATCGCGACCCCGTCCACCCCGTTCCCGGCCTCGCCCACCACCTCGAGATCGGTCTGCTGCTCCAAGACAGCCCGGAATCCCAGCCGCAACAAAGCCTGGTCATCCACCAACAACACCCTCGTCACAGGACCCCGCTACTGTCGCGCGCCTCGCTGCGCTCGCGTGCTCTGGTGTGTTCCCGTGCCTCGTCGAAGGACAAGTGGGCATGGACTCGCCAGCCTGAACCTGGGCGCGGGCCGGCCACCACCGTTCCGGCGTACGGACTGACTCGTTCGGTCATGCCTGCAAGGCCGTGGCCTTCTGCTGCCGCGGGCACCTCAAAGGTCTGTTGTGCTCCGTCGTCGGTGATCTCGATGTCGACTCTCGTGGGGGTGTAGCGCAGGTTCACCTCCGCGTGGGCGCGGCGTCCGGCGTGTTTCATCGTGTTGGTGAGTGCCTCCTGCACGATCCGGTAGACCGTCAGGCCGGCACCCGGCCCCCACGGTCCAGGCACCCCCTCGTGAGTGAGCGCGACCCTCAACCCAGCCGCTCGTACCTGCTCCACCAAGGCGTCGATATCCGCGAACCCCGGCACTGGCACGGCGGGCAGTTCCTGTTCGCCTTCTTTCAGCAGACCGACCAGTTTCCGGATCTCGCCGAGCGCCTCGCGGCCGGTGGCGGAGACCTTCTCCATCATGTCGGCCGCCCGCTCCGGCGCGACCGGCGTGGTGACGGCCGCACCGTCGGCCAGCGCGACCATCACCGCCAGGTTGTGCGCCACGATGTCGTGCATCTCCCGGGCGATCCGGGCCCGCTCGGCGGCGACCGAGAGCTGCGCCTGCTGGTCCTGGTCGCGTTCCAGCCGGGCGGCTCGGTCCCGCAGTTCGGCCAGTAAGGCGTTCCGGGTCTGCAGGTTGATCCCGACCAGCAGCGCGATCACCAGCACCCCGGTGAGGATCGCCACGTCGTACCACTGCCCGCCCGCCACCAGCCAGCCGACCGCCAGCGGCACCTCGATCGCCGCAATCGCCGGCCACAGGTACCGCCGCGGCCGGTACCGCGCGATCGCGGTGATCGTGACGACCGGGAAGATCATCGAGTACGGGCCGGCGACGTCGACCACGAAACCCACCAGGGCCAGCGCATAGACGATCCAGAAGACGCGCACCGGATGCTGCCGCCGCCAGATCAGCGGGATCATCAGCAGGCAGATCCAGAGCCACTCCACCGCGGTGACCGCGTCGCCGCCCCGCTGGTCGACGGTCCCCGACGCACTGAGCAGGCCGAAGAGCACCGCGATCACGGCATCGACCAGCCGTGGTCGTTGCCGTGCCGCAGTCACCAGGTCGGACAGCCGCCCCATGGTCATCAGAGTAGGGGCGTCAGGCGTCACGCCGGCGCAGCAGAACCGCGGCGGCGCCGAGCAGGACGGCGATCCAGCCGAGCATCACCACGGCGCCCGCGCCCGGAGACAGCATGTCCACCGGCTCCTCCCCCAGCCCCATCCCGAACATCGCCTGCCCCGCCGTGATCGGCAGATAGGGCCCGACGGCATCCCGCACCGCCTCGGGCAGCGCGAGGATGATCGCCGGTACCACCAGCATCGTCACCACGAGCGTCGTGACGGCTCCCGCGGTATGGCGGATCAGCGTGCCGATCGCCAACCCCAGCAGCCCGATCCCGACCGGGTACGCCGCCGCGCCCACGATCGCTCGGACGACTCCGTCATCGGCCAACCCACTGTGGTCGCTCGGCGCGAAGAGCAGCACGGTTTCGAAAGAAGCCAGGCAGATCAGCACCATGAAGGGGAACGTCAAGCCGATCAGTACCAGCGCCTTCGCCCACAGCAGCGGCAACCTCCGCGGCACCGCGGCCACACTGGCCCGGATCAGTCCGGAGCTGTACTCCCCCGACATCTGCAGCACCCCCAGCACCCCGATCACCAGACCAGCCAGCTCCAGCGCCAGGAATGCCGAACCGACCGCCCGTGCGGCGCCGGCCTCGACCTCGCCGTCGGAGATCCGCTGCTCGTACGCCCAGCCGGTCCCCGCGGCGACTCCGACGGTCACCACCGCCATCGCGACGAGCACGATCCAGGTCGACCGCAACGACAGCAGCTTCGTCCACTCCGACCGCGTCACCCGCCGCAACGTCACCCGGTACGCCGCTCCGTCGCGATCACCGTCGATCCCCTGGCCGGCCCGGTCCTCGATCAGCGTAGTCATGCTGCTGTCCTTTCGTTCTCGCGATACTCCACCGAGTCCTTCGTCAGTTCCATGTACGCCTGCTCGAGCGTCGCCCGTTGCGGCGTCAGCTCGTACACCGGCAAACCGTTGCGGAAGGCAACATCACTGATCCGCTCGGCCGTCAGCCCACTCACTTCGAGCAACCCTGCCTCCAGCCCGGTCACCTTCGCGCCGAGGCCGATCAGCAGCTCCCGCAGGTCGGTCGCCTCCGGGGACCGCACACTGACGCGATCCACCTCGACCCGAGCGATCAGCTCGGCGACCGTGGTGTCCGCGACCAGCCGGCCCCGGCCGATCACGATCAGGTGCTCGGCGGTGACCGCCATCTCGCTCATCAGATGACTGGACACCAGGACGGTCCGCCCCTCGCCGGCCAGCGCTTTCAGCAGGTTGCGGATCCACAGCACGCCGTCCGGATCCAGCCCGTTGGTCGGCTCGTCCATCATCACCACGGCCGGATCGCCGAGCAGCGCGGCCGCGACGCCGAGGCGCTGACCCATGCCGAGCGAGAACCCGCCGGCCCGGCGATGCCCGACGCCTTCCAGCCCGACCATCGCCAGTACCTCGCCGACCCGCCTGGCCGGGAAGCGGTGGGTCTGGGCCAGCGCGAGCAGGTGGTTGCGCGCGCTCCGGCCCCGGTGGATGGACCTTGCCTCCAGCAGCGCCCCGACCTGCCGGAGTGGGGCGGGATGCTCCGCGTAGGGGATGCCGTTGACGGTCGCGATACCGCGGTCGGGGCGGTCCAGCCCGACGATCATCCTCATCGTGGTCGACTTGCCGGCCCCGTTCGGGCCCAGGAATCCCGTCACCTGGCCGGGCCGGACCGTGAAGGTCAGGTCATCGACGGCGACGGTCTCCGCATAGTGTTTGGTCAGTTCGGCGATCTCGATCATGATCCCGACGCTAGGGATCCACAGCCCGGCGGGCGTCTGCCTGCCGACCAGAGATCACGGCCGCGGAGTACCTCTCAGGTCGTACGGACAGCACGGGAGCACCGGAGATGTGGTGGTTGAGCGCGCTCGGCGGACTCGGTGTCCTGCTGACCGGCCTGCTCGCACCCGC
>NZ_DASRXP010000542.1:0-11189 GCF_035687465.1 Kribbella sp. | reverse complement strand
TGCATCCACCGGAGCACAGTGGATACGTAGTCCATGGAGTGGTTGTAGCGCAGTACCGCCTGCACCAGGCCCTGCGGATCGCGCAGGTTGGCCCCTCCCGAGCACAGGTACTCGCCTGCCGCGCGGGACGCGTCGAAGACGTTGTGCGGGTTCTTGATCCCGTCACCGTTGCCATCGGCACCGAACGACGCCCAGGTCCCGGGGATGAACTGCATCGGGCCGACCGCCCGGTCCCACTGGGTGTTGCCGTCGAACTGGCCCTGGTCGGTGTCGCTGATCGCGGCCATGCCCGGTCCACCGTCGAGCACCGGACCGAGGATCTGCCCGCGGGTGAGACCGGCCGCATCGACCCGGCCGCCGCTGGCATGGGAAGACTCAACCTTGCCGATGCCCGCGAGCAGCGGCCAGGTGATCCCACAGCCGGGCGTCGAGACGGCGAGCTCGTTGGCCGCCTTCTGGTACGCCGCCAGCACGGTTCCCGGGATCCCGGAAGTGTTGCCGATCGCCGGGGTCCCAGGGGGCAGCGGCTTGCCGTCCGTCGTACCGGTGATGGGGATCTCGATCTGGGACTTCTCCTGAGTGCCGAGACTGCCGTCGACACCGGGCCCGGGCGGCAACTCGGCCGCCAGGTCGTCGAAGACCGAGTCGGCCCGCGGTGTATTGGTGCCATCGACAACCAACTGCCCGGGCGGCTTCGAATCGCCGATCGCGAACACGAGCACCATCGCGGCGACGGGAGCCAGGCAGGCCCAGCCGGCCACGACCTTGATCCGCCAGACGTCGCCGGTACCGAACGGGCTCATCCGAAACGCCCTTCCACGTAGTCGGCCGTGCGCGGGTCCTCGGGGGTCGAGAAGATCGTGGTGGTCGGACCGGATTCCACGATCACGCCGGGCGTGCCCTGCTCGGCCAGGAAGAACGCGCAGGTCTGGGAGACCCGGGCGGCCTGCTGCATGTTGTGGGTGACGATCACGATGGTCACCTCACGGCGCAGGTCGTGGATGGTCTCCTCGATCCGCCGGGTCGAGGTCGGGTCGAGCGCGGAGCACGGTTCGTCCATCAGCAGCACATCGGGCCGGACGGCGAGCGATCTGGCGATGCACAGCCGCTGCTGCTGACCACCGGACAACGCACCGCCGGGCTGAGCGAGCCGGTCGCGGACTTCCTTCCACAGACCGGCCTTGGTGAGGCACTCCTCGATCAGGTCGCCGCGTTCGCCACCTCGCACCCGGGTGCCGGTGAGCTTGAGGCCGGCGGTGACGTTCTCCGCGATGCTCATAGCCGGGAACGGGTTCGGCTTCTGGAACACCATCCCGATTCGCTTGCGGGTATCGGTGATCCGCCGCTCGGGCTCGTAGATGTCGTCGCCGTCGAGCATCACCCGGCCGGCCAGCGAGGCACTCGGCACCAGTTCGTGCATCCGGTTCAGGATCCGCAGGAACGTCGACTTGCCACAGCCGGACGGCCCGATCAGGGCGGTGACCTGGCCGGACTCCATCCGCAGCGAGATCTCCTCGAGCACCTTGTGACTCCCGAACCAGGCAGCCACCCGATCGCTTTCGAGCACGCTGCCGCCACTGACCGGCGGCAACACGGTGGTCTCGTCGTCCGCCGCGGTCGGAACAGCGGGCAGTACGGACGTCATCAAGCAGGTCCTTCCGATCGGGACGGGCGGTCGGCGGTCGGCGCCAAGGCACGGACTCTTGGTAGCTTTCCTTCCGCTCCGGACCCGGAGATCGAAACCAGGTGAACGACGCATGAATGGTGCACTCGACAGCTCAGCCGCGGCGCCGCCCGCGGCGGAGGAGGCTTGCGATGTAGGAGCCTCCGGCAACTACTCCGCGGCGAACCGGGTGGCCCGGTTGGGCGATCAGGCGGATGCCGGGTGAGGCGACACCGGCGGCGAGACCTGCCACCAGTAGCGCCGGGATGCCCCATGCCAGCCAGCCGAGCGACTCGCCCTGCGTTGTCGCCGAGATCGGCTTCGTGCTGCCGCTCGCCTGGGGCGGGTTCTTGCTCGGGGTGCCCACCGACGGGGTCGCACCCGGCGAGGTCGGCGTACTCCCCGGCTGGTTGCCGTTGTCGTCGTTCGACCCGGTGCCGTTTCCGTTGCCGTTGCCGTCACCGTTGTTCTGCGGCGGAGCTGTGGTCTGCCCCGGGTCGTCCGGGTTGTTGGTCGTTGGCGGGTCGTCCGGCGTGTCGTCCTCGTCGTCGTCCACCGGGTCCTGGCCGTCCGGCGGAATCACCGGCTTGCCGATCTGGTTCTCCACGGCGTCGGCGACCTTCGCCGCCTGCTGCCGCATCGTGTCGGTCAGCGTCAGGTAGCCCTCCGGCAAGTTGCCGGACTCCTGGCCGTACTCCTGGCCAACCGTCGTCGCCCACCGCAGCGTGTCGGCGTAGTCCTTCGCTTCCGTGCCCTTCAGCGTGCTCGTCGGTACGGCTGCGTAGCTGATCATGGTGCCGGGGTAGCCACGCTTGTCCATCGAGGAGTAGTTGATCTTCCAGACGCCCGACGACTGATCGACGGTCGCGCCGTCCAGCGCGTACGTCATGCTCTCGTAGCTCGGCTGGACGAACTCACCCTGTGCGTTCCGCAGGGACACCGCTGCTATGCCCGCCTTCTCCAGCTCCGAAGTCGTCGACACAGCGAGGAGGTTCCGGCTTCCGGACAGCAGAACCTCGTTGCGCTTCGGCTGGACCGGAAGACCGGGCTCGGTCGGCAGGTTCGGGTACTGCGAGAGTGGCCAGGCAGTCATCAGCACATCCGCGCCCTGTGCCCACGAGCCGGTCGTCTGTGCCCAGAGCGCCTGAGGGGCGAAGCCACTCCAGATTTGCTGGTCCGTCCCCAACGTCCAGCCGTCGTTCAGGTTGTAGTCATCCCGCGGGAGCTGCCAGTTCCGGTAGGTCTTGTTGACAGTCATGCCCCACTGGTCAGGTCTGCCCTGGAGGAAGGAACGCGCTGAAGGGTCCGCCCACAACCACCTGGTCAGCGCCAGCATGACGTCGGTCTTGAACACCGGGATCGCCAACTGCGTGCCGAGAGGGTCGGTCCCACCGGCCCATTGAGCCGCGCCAGGATTCAGCTGCTGGAACTCCGGGTCGCTCAGCAGCCGCTGCGGATTCCCCGACGTGTTCGGATTCACTGGGAACCCCGTCCCTGGTGCATACCGGCCGGGGTACGACTGGGTCAGCAACTTGGCAACCAGCCGCTGATTGAGCTTCACGTCCGGGATCGGGCTGCCGTCGATCTTCTCCATCCTGAAGCCGATCGCGAACCCAGAGACGGCGATCGGGGCATAGGCCGCCTTGCGTTTCGTCGCCACCGAGTTGTCCGCAGCCGCTGGTTCGCTGACCACGGCGGCATCAGCGGCGTAGCCCGATGGCGCGATGGGATCCGACATTCCCAACTGTCGCAGGGAGTCAGGTTCCCAGGTCCGGGTGTAGTCCAGGCCGGCTGGGCTGGACTGCTGACAACGCGCCGGCACCCATCGCCGCATGGCTTCGGCCACCAACTCCGATCCCAGCATCACGGCCGAGTCGTCTCGCCCGACGCAGGCAGTCGCGGCCGGAGCGAAATTCAGCTTGAAGACATAGCGGTCATACCAGTTCGCCAGCAACTGCCAGTTTTCGGAGGGCGGTTTGCCGATCTGGTTGTTGCAGAAGGTTAGCCCACCGCCGGTCACATCGGGCTTGCACGGGCGCTCGGCCACCGGCACCACGACCAGCGAACAAGGGCTGGTTTCGGAACATCCCAGCGATTGGTTCTCCAGTTTGGTGTTCACCCAGGTCTGCATCTCACCTGTGCCATCGGGCCGCGTCGCCCCGCGACGGAAATTCTTTGTCCCAGGCGTGACATCGTCGATCGGCTCCACAGTGGTGGCCAGCGGTAGGACGGTCCAGAATCCGTTCGCGTTCAGGATTGCGTTCGGGGTCCCGTCTGCCTTGCGAAACGGGATTCTCATTTGCTGACCGGACGAGCTCGGAGGGCTGGTCCACCATTGGGCGGTCTCTGTTTGCGGATATAGCGTGGGTCTCACGGAGCCTTGCGCGTTGCTGCCAAGCGCGTTGCCGTTGGCATCGATACTGCCCATCCAGCAGTCTTCCCGAGCTGGGTTGGCTCCCCGACACTGCATGATGACGACCGAGTAAGTCGGGCCGAGACTCGGAGATGGCGTCATGCCTGTCCAGGACACGGACAGCATCTGGCGGGTCAGGCCAGCCGTACGCGAAACAGTCACGCTGCTCGCGCCCCGACTCAGCGTGGCCCCCGTGTTCGCCGGTTCCGCGACCAGGACGTTGTCCTTGTTCGGGTCAGGCGCTGGGTCGGCTTTCGGTTCGAAGGCGGCTGCGTTCACTGCTGACATCGCGAACACGAACGTGCCCGCGATCAGCGCCAGAGCGCGACGGCGGCGGGTCAGCCTCACAGTAATTCCTCCAAGGTCACGACTGCGGACACGTCCGGACGGACGGCACGGCGTGTCGACACCGCGAGCTTGCCCTGACGCCAGTCCTCACAGTTCGCAATCAGGTGAACCACGCATGAACGCGGCCGACCAGCTCCACAGAGCCAGCCGGCCAACGACAGAACCGGTGGGCGAGGAGTCGGACTCTTCGCCCACCGGTCATTGGTGCTCAGCAAGCGCGCTTCAAGCGAAGCAGCTCACAGCGTGCGCTGCCTTCTGATGGTGACTAGGAGACCACGCCGCAGGTTCCGCCGTTCTCGGCCGAACCGAGCGGGAGGAAGCCGTTGTCGGTGATGACGTCGCCGGCCGTTGCGGTGGACGGGTCGGAGTCGGCGTCCTCGCAGATGAACGGCGTGCCGAAGGTCGACGAGAAGCCGTCGCCGTCACCGAACAGGTCGGCCAGGTCGGCCGGCACCGCGCCACCAACAGACTTGACGACCTGGTACAGGTTGCGGTCGTAAGCGTTCGAGTCCGGGGTCGGGATCGCGCCGCGGAAGTTGCCGACCTTCTGAGCCGGGGTGAGCAGGTCCCAGCGGCCGAATGACACCGGCGCGATCGCACCGGCGGTCGCGGACACCAGCGCCGGGTCGTGCTCCTGCACCGACTGGCCGCCGACATTGTCCTTCACGCAGCTCGGCGGGGTGGTCGCGTTGATGCCGACCTGGGTCGCCCAGAAGTTCCGGGTACCCGAGTTCAGCTGCGGGATCAGCGGAACGATCGGCAGGTTCGGGCCGCCGAAGTCGTTCCAGTTGTCGGCGCTGCCGTCAGTCGGGCAGCTGTAGATCTTGGTCAGCTGCGCGTCGGTCAGCGAGGTGATGCCGGTGACGTCGTCGTTGGCCATCCAGCGCAGGCTGTCCTTAGCGAACGGCAGGAAGACCAGGCCGGCGCAGTTGCTGGACGACGGACCGCTCGACGAGCGGGCCGCGGACACCGACGGGTTCGAGCAAAGGGCGGTGATGCCCGCGCCCGAACCGTTCGGCCGGTTGACCGGGGTCTGGCCCGCGCGCAGGGTGATCTGCGCGGAACCAGTGGCGTCGAACGACGCCAGACGCTTGGTCGGGGCCTGGTCGTTGTACAGCGCGGCCAGGTCGTTCAGGACGAACTCGGAGGTGTCCGAGCCGACCAGGACGAGGTCGTCGCTGTCCGGGACGAAGTCGGGGTCGGCGGACGCCGACAGGGCGGAGGTAGCAACCAACGCAACCGCTGCCGCGGCGATAGCGGTGGCACGGACGGTACGGGTGAAACGCATCTCGGGAGTTTCCTTCCTCACCTGCGTTTGCGCGACCTTGTGGATCGCGGTCACCGTGTCTGACGGTGACAGCTCCAATCCATCCCGTCAGGGTCGACAGCGCCCGGCCATTTGGTGAACCACGCATGATGCTGTGGCTAGCCAGAAACGTTACCGTTACATCCGGTTGCCCCTACCGAGATCCTTGATCGTCAACGCAGACTGGTTTTCGCGTACTCGTTCGACCGCTCGAGCACGTCGCGCGCGTAGGTCTCCGACCGGTTGTAGGTCGTGATCGCGGCCCACCAGCCCGGGCCCGTCGTCATGGTCGACGTCGACGCACAGAGGTAAACAGCCGCTGTCGCAGCCGCGTCATCGATGTCATGTGGCCGGGCAGCACCATCGCCGTCGGCATCCACACCCCACGTCCGCCAGGTAGTCGGCAGGAACTGCATCGGGCCAACCGCGCGGTCCCAGCGAGTGTCGCCGTCGTACTGTCCGTCGTCGGTGTCCGCGATCGCCATGACACCTGGGCTTCCATCGAGCGGCGGTCCGATGATCGCCGGCGCGCTGGTCCCGTCTTCCGCCACCACCGCACCGCCGAAGCGTCCGTGCGCGGACTCGACCGCCCCGACCGCGGCGAGCGTTACCCAGCTCAAGCCGCAGGACGGATTTCGATCAGCGACGAACCGCTCCCCCAGTGCGTAAGCGGCCAAGGTCCGTGCAGCCACCGGAACCTTGGCGCTGATCTGATTCGCCCAGTCCTGGTAGCGCCCAGCGGCACCCCAGTCGGTTACCGGCGCCGTTGGTGCCTTGCCTGTCTGTCCGGCGGCCACGGGCGTCGGACCGGCCGGCGGCGGATCAGGTGGGATCCCCCCGGACACCACCAAGGGACCAGCCGTGGCGCGCCCGGATCCCGGACGCGCCACGCTAGTCACACTCACCAGGATCACCGTGATCAGCAGCGCGACCGCGGCCGCCGCCAGAAGAATCCTGCCTTTCACGCTGTCCTATCTACCCTTCAGTTGCAGGGCTTGCTCAAGCCCCAGGCCGCGACATTCAGCGTGTCCTGTGTGCCGGTCAGGCCAGTCGCCGGGGCGTAGCTGTCCTTGCCGAAGTCCACGTCGACGTCATCCGCGGTGCCGCCGATGCCGTCGGCGCCGACTCCGTACAGGCCCGGGAAGTTGCCGTCGGCATCCATCAGGCTCGCCACCGGGCTGGTCGGGTCGGTGTCGTAATTGCCGACCAGGTGGCCGATCTCCCGCGACACCAGGTTGCCGAGCGCCTGGCCGACGAACGCGATCCGGTTGCTGTCCGCGGTCAGGTAGGTGTTGAAGCTGATGACGCCGCCGGCCGCGCCGACCCGGTCGAGCTGCACCAGCGCGGTCTCCTCGTGCACGAAGTTCCCCGGGTCGATCGACTGCGCCGATCCGACCGGGCCGATCCCGGACCCGCCACCGACGACCACCCGCGACACGTTGGCGGTGCCGAAGTTGTCGGCGTCATCCCGGCTGTTCCGGATCTTGACGTCGACGTTCGGGTTCAGGCCCTTGTTCTTCAGATCTGTCTTCGCGTTCTCGGTCACCACCGCGACCGCCTTGCTGAGCACCCGGGACTCGTCGGCTGCCGTGAGCCCCCAGTTGCCGAGGAAGGCCGACAGACCGGTGAGCTGACGAACGCCCGAGCCACCGAGCGGCGCAAGGTCGGTCTCACCGCCGTCGAAGTCGAGGAAGATCGTCTGCGAGGTGGCGGCCGTCTCGGTGCTGGACCGGGATGCCCGCAGCGTCAGGTCGTACGAACCGAACCCGTCGGTGACGGATACGGCGTACCAGCCGGCCTGCTCCGCGACGTACGCGAAGTCGACCGGGCCGCGCGAGAGCGGCGACGACGCCGGGACGCGGGCGGTCACGTTCTGGGCGGAGCTCACTGCCAGGGTGCCGTTCGGCCGGTATACGCTGACCCGCTTACCCCCGGCGGTCAGGCTGCCGCTGAGGACGTCGCCCTTGGCGAGCTGAACAGCGTAGAAGTCCTTGTCGACGGGCGCCGCCGCGATCAGGACCTTGTAAGCGCCGGTGTCGTGCCCGCCGACGCCGCTACCCGAGTTGCTCGGGTCGGTCGGGAAAGTGCCGGCCGGGCTCTTGCCGGCGACAGCCACGTAGTAGTCACCGGCGGCAGGGAGCTGGAAGACGAGCTTGCTCGCCGCGCCGACACCGCTGTCGTCGTCCGAGGCGAGCAGCTGACCGGCGGCGTCGTACACGCCGACGACGGTGTTCGTGCTCGTCGCGGAGCCATCGGTGCTCACCGTCAGGGTGTGACCCGCTGCGCCAGTGACCTTGTAGAAGTCGAAGTCACCCTTGCGGTCACCGAGGGTGCCGTGCGGGCCATCGCCGAGCTGCCCGGTGGTCGTGATCGCACCACGTCCGTCGGTGCCGATGCCGGTCGCGGCGGCGAGCGGGATGGCGCCGTCGTCCTCGGTGCTGGCAGCGATCTCCACCAGGGACGGGGACAGGGTGCCGTGGACCGTTGCGGCCGGCTCCTTCCAGTAGCCGGTGCCGAAGCCGTAGAGGCGCTGGGCGCTCGAACTGGAGTCGTTCCGTCCTGCGGCGGTGGCCGCCTCGGACTCGGTGTACTGCTTGGTCTCGGTGGTGGCCGCTGACGCGCCCTGCACCGAAACGGCGACCGCGACGACGACTGCCGATGCCGCCAGCAGCATGCGCCTGATCCTTGTGACCATGGCTGAGTTTCCTCCCAGAAAGCTCAACGGCGGCAGACGGAATTGCCTGCGGCCGACCTTTCACCCCCGAGCGAAATGCAATTCCCAAGAACGGGGAACCTGGTGGCAATACTAGGTAGAAAGCAGCCTTCCGAGACGTTCTCGACAGGGTTGTTCAGGTGATAGGAATGCGCAGTTAACTAAGGCTTAGATCAGGTTGGGCAACAGTCCCGAGACCTGCTCGAAAACCCGCCACAACAACGCCAGCACGATCGGCCCGCCGATCAGGTACGACTCCCATTTGCCGATCCGGCTGCGGAACCAGACCACTCCGCCGACCGCCACGATCAGCGCCTCCAACCACAGCACCAATGGCAGGACCCCGGACAGGTCGACCCCGAGCGCCTGCTCACTGTCCGGCACCCGGGCCACTCGCATGGCCGGATCCGGCTGGACCTGCCCCTCGATCAACTCGGCATCCACGTAGACCGTCTTGGACGGCAGAGGCGAGCCCTCGGCGGTGACCAGGGTGATTCTGGACGCACCGTTAGCCATGGCCGCCGGCAACGGATCGCCAGCACGGCGGACGCCGAGGACCTGGTAGACGAACTGGCCCTGACCGGTGACGAGCTCGATCCGTGCGTCCTTGGTGAGGTTCGGCAACGCGCGGAACGGCGCACCGAAGGTCAGTCCCCGGCCGTAGATCACCGACACCCCGGCCTGCCCGGGCAGCGGGGTGTCCGCCCGATGGCCAGGCCCGTCCCGGAGTACCGAGCCGGTGGTTCCCTCCCGGATGACCTGGCGCAGACCGAGGCCCGGCACATCCAGCACCGCTACCGGATCACCGAAGACCATGCCAGGTCCAAGGGGCGCGGTCGCCTCGGCCAGCTGTCCGCGAATCTTGTCATAGGCCACGTCCTGCGCCCGGTTGTACTGGAGCGCGCCGAGCATCAGCACGTAGATCAGGAACAGGGCGATGCCCAGCGCGAACAGCCGCAGCGCGTCCGCGGTGAGCTGCGGGCGGAGCTCCAGTTCGGACCTGACCCTGGCCTGCACCCGCGCCGCCGGCCGAGCCGGTCGGGCGGCCGGGGTTTCGATCCGGGGCGGCGCGGTGTCGACCGCCGTCACTTCTTCCCTGCCCGCTTCTGCTGGAGGTACCGCGACACCAGCGTCGGGATCAGCAGCAACAAGAGCAGCTCCGCGGCAGTCAGCAGACCGAGGTTGCGCAGCATGTCTCCTCCGCCACGGTTGCCATTCAGCTCAGTGACGCTGCCCGTCGGCTCGTAGGCGTTGTTGTTGTTGCCGGCGGCATTGACCACCTGACCGGTCTCAGGGTCGATGGACGTGCCCGCCGTCGGTACCGGCTGGCCGGTCTTCGGGTCGATCGTGTTCCCGTCCCCGGTGCCGGTCCCGGTGCCGTTGCCCGTGCCGGTCCCCGTGCCGTTTCCGGTTCCAGTTCCCGTGCCCGTGCCCGTGCCGTTTCCGTTGTTGTCGCCGGTGCCTGTGCCGTTGCCGTTACCGTTGCCGTTGTTGTCGCCGGTCCCGTTCCCATTGCCATTGCCATTCCCGTTGCCCGGGGAATTCGGGCAGACGCCGTTGATCGAGGGCCCGGCTCCATCTTTGTCACAGGCCAACGGCTGCGGAGCCCTTTCTGCCAGCAGGTTCCGGTTCAGGTTCGTTCCGTCGAAGGTGGGATTGCCGCACTTCTTGATGTCGGTCGCCGTGGTCGGACTCCCCGGGACTTTCTGAACCTGCTGGAAGGCGGCCTGGACCAGGTTCAGGGGCAGTGGCGAGTACCCCAGCGGTGCCGCCTTCTGCTGCCCCTTGCAGAGGAAATAGGCGGCGAAGTCGGCGAGCGTCTGGCCCTTGTTGGTGCTCAGGTTCGCCGTCGGCAGGATCATGTACGAGTACGACGACAGCGGGTACGTCCGCGGGTCGGTAAAGTTGTACACCCCTGCGAGCTTCTGGGTCAGGTAGAGCGGCGAGCTCTGGTTTGTCTCGATCTGTGCCTTGGTGAGAGCCACTGCGGTGTTGTAGGCCGTCGGCAGGGCGTAGTAACCACCGTTGTTCCGTACCTTCGCCACCGGGTAGTCCTTGCCCAGCGCGTAGGAGTACTCGACGTACCCGATCGCGCCATCGGCATAGTCGGCAGAGATGTAGCCGGCCATCTGGCTCGAGCCACCCTGCGACTTCACGCCCGGGAAGTTCGTCGTCGGGTAGTACGACGTCTGCCCACAAACGCGTCCCTGGGTCGACCGGCAGAAGCTGTCCCACACGGCCTTGTGCTGGGTGTTCATCCAGATGGTGAACTGCGCCGTGGTCCCCGAGCCGTCGGACCGGACGACCGGGATGATCTTCTTGTTCGGCAGCGCCTTCCCGTTGTTGTCCCGGGTGATCTGCGCGTCATTCCAGTTGGTGATCCTGCCGGTGAAGATCTTGGTGATGGTGTCGCCGGACAACCGCAGGTCCCGGTAGAGCTTGCCACCCACCTTGATCTGGTACATGAACGCGGTTCCGCCGGCGACGATCGGCATATAGGCGTAGGCCCGGCCCAGCGATGTGTCGTTCGCGCCGGTGAGCGGATCCTTGCCCTGGTAGGGGATTTCGCTGATCGCGAAGTCGGTCAACTGGTTGGCGAAGTCGAGCCGGCCACGCGACGATCCGCCGCCGCCGTACTCGACGCGCATGCCGAGCGGCTCGACATCGCGGATCCACTGGTCGAGCGCGTTCTGCGACCAGGTCGAGCCGGTGCCGTAGATGTTGGTGTAAGCAGTGTTCGCCGCAC
>NZ_DASRXP010000541.1:0-35640 GCF_035687465.1 Kribbella sp. | reverse complement strand
CCAGGACGGAATCAACCGCCACTCCTCCGGCGCCGGCGGCACCATCATGACCCGTCCATCCGGAACGCCGCCGGCCCCCGGTGCAGGCTCGCCGTACTCGCGCAGCAGCAGGCGCCAAGCCCGGAACGCTTCCTTCCCCGTGACGACCTGCTCGATCCCCGCGGCCGCCATCGCCTCGAAGACAGCGCGTGTCCTCGGCACCCTGAAATCCGGGAACCGCCGGGCCGCGTCCACCAACGGTTGGTGCTCCGGCAACGGCTCGAACCCGTCCCAGCTGTCCGCCTCGCCCAGCAACTCCGGCACCCCGTCCAGCGCCCAGGCGGACCCCGGCCCCCACGCCTCGGCCTCCACCTCAGCCACGCCGGGGTACGGCGTCAGCTTCAACAGAACCGGCCCATCCGGCGTCCTGGTAGCGCGCCAGACCGTCCGCCGCCCCGGATCGAACACGTACGCCGGATCCCCCGGCCCCTTCCGCAACCCACCAATCACCACATGCGGATCCACCGGCCTCCCCGCCCGCCACCGCCGCACCACTGATGTCACCCCCACATCCTCACCCACCCCACCGACAGCCACAGCACCGCCTCAGCGCAGGCACTGCGCGAATGTCCTAAGAATTGCGACATTAGGACATTGGGGGTGGGCTCGCCTGATACTGAGGGGATGGGTGGGATGTCGGGGTTGCAGGTGGTGAAGTTCGTTGTGAATCTGGTCAATCTGTCGACGGTGGCCGGGGTGGTTGTGGGGTTGATCGGGCGGGCCCGGTTCAGTCGGGGGCCGCGGGGGTTGATCTTTGCCAACGGGTACCGGTTGGGGTTTCCGGTGGCGGGGGCGTTCACGGTCGGGAACGTGGTGCTGAGCAAGCACGATCGCCAGTACTTCGACGCGCGGCCGGTGCTGGTGAAGCACGAGGAGCGGCACTCGTGGCAGTACTTCTGCCTGATCGGGCTCCCGATGCTCCCTCTCTACCTGCTCTGCGCGGGCTGGTCCTGGTTGCGTACGGGTGACCCGGCCTCGCGGAACCTGTTCGAGCGGCTCGCGAACCTCAAGGACGGCAACTACACCGAGCGCCCGGTCCAACCCTTCGGCCGCACCCTCCAACAAACCTTCCGCCGCCGCTAACCCGTTACGTCCGAAGACCCGAGGGGCAGGCCCCACACCTCTTCGGACGCAAGGAGTTCAGTGGACGGCGATTGCGTCGGAGAGCGCGGTTAAGACGGTGACTACGCCGGCTGGGTCGTCTACGACGATGTCGGCCGACTCAGTCAGCTCGGTGGCACCTGAGGACCGCGCAGCTACCAGTACGGCGTGTAGGCCGGCGTCACGGAGTTCGATGAGGGCTCGGAAGGCTGCGAGATCCCCGAGGTCGTCCCCGGCGTACAGCACGGACCGTGCCTCGGTGGACTCGATCAGCCGGCGCATGGCGACGCCCTTGTCGATGCCAGGCGGCCGCAGTTCCAGTACGAGGTTGCCAGGCTCCAGCCGCAACTCAACAGCGGCGGCCAGCTCCGACAGCGGAGTACGCAATGCTTCGAGTGCGCCCGACGGATCAGGCAGTCGGCGAGTGTGGACCGCCAGCGAGCTCCCCTTGTCCTCCACAAACGCATCGGGCAGCCCTGCCTCCTGCAGCAGCCCTGGCAGCTTCTCGCGCGCTACCTCAACCCCAGGCGGCACCGGATCGCTAGTGACAACGCCGGTAGAGCCCTCCCACCGCTCAAGCCCGTAGTGACCCAGTACTACGAGTCGCCCGAGCCCCGGGTGGCCCGTCACGCCGGACAGCTCTGTGGCTACCAGGGCGGGCCGGCCAGTGACGATCGCCACCTGGCCAACCGACTGGCTCAGCCGGGCCAGCGCATCCAGTGCACCGTCAGCCGCCCGCGACATCGCCGGATCCTCGACCAGCGGCGACAGTGTGCCGTCGAAGTCCGAGGCGATCACAGCCCCGGTCGGGTCGTTGACGATCGCTTCCCAGCCCTCCCGCCCGGCTGCAGTCGCCAGTACGGGAGTGCTCATCCTCGATAGTCCGAGGTGAGGATGACGGTGAGGCGGTCCTTCTTCATGTTCTCCAGGGCGTCCTTGATCCGGCCGATGCCGAGGTCCTGGGCGAGCTGGCCCGCCTCGGCCTGCATCCCGGCCGGGTAGTACACGGTGCTCGAGACGATCTTGCCGTGCCAGTTGTCGGCGCCGCGGACGGTCCAGCCGGTCTGCTTGGCCCGGCTGGCGACGTCGTCGGCGAGTCCCTTGCGGGCGGTGTTGTTGTAGACCTCGACCGCGGGCCGCTCCGACGGCGGAATCGAGGGGCCGGGCGTCGGCGACACGACAGGAGTCTCAGTCGGCGGCGTGGTCGGCACCTCAGCTGACGTCGGGGCCGAGGTCGGGGCAGTGGAAGGCGTCGTCGCGGAAGGCTTGGCCGACGCCGTCTGCGCCGCGGGCTTTGAGTCGGCCACGCTGTCATCGCCCCTGGTCCCGAACAGCACCAGCAGACCACCGACGATGGCGACGACGGCAAGCACGGCGACGAGGGACGAGAGGACCTGGCCCCGTTCGTCCTTCGAGCGGATCAAAGTTAGACCTCGATACCCAAGCGGCGAGCGGAGCGGGCGCGCTGCCGGGCGGCGCGCAACCGGCGCAGCCGCTTCACCAGCAAGGGGTCGTGCGCGAGGGCGTCCGGCCGGTCGATCAGGGCGTTGAGCACCTGGTAGTACCGGGTCGCGGACATCTGGAACTGGTCACGGATCGCCTGCTCCTTCGCCCCGGCGTACTTCCACCAGTGGCGCTCGAAGCCGAGGATGGCACCGTCACGGTCCGACAACCCACCGACGGCCGGCTGGGCTGCCTCGGCGGCGGAGCCGGAAGAGCTGGCGTTGGCGCTGTCCATCTGCTGGTGACTCCTGTGCGGTCGGTGATCGTCCGTCCGCGCTCCACTGTACGGGTTGAACAACAGCGATGTCATTCACCTAGAGCGACATGTCGGCGGGACGGCCGGACCTCGTCAACTCTGGCAGGATCGACGGGGTGAGCTCAACTCGACAGGGGCCCGGCGACGTGTCGCCCGGGCCGCGAACCGCCATCGCGACGGTCGAAGAGCTGCAGGGCCGGATCAGTGAGGTCGATCCTCTGGTCAAGGCCATCTGCACGCCGAACCCCGCCGCCCTGACGGATGCCGCCCGACTGGACACAGAGCGTGACGACGGCCGGGTTCGCGGCCCGCTGCACGGCGTGCCCGTCCTGGTGAAGGACAACATCGACACGGCCGACCTGCGGACCACAGCAGGCTCACTGGCGTTGGCCGACCAGCCCCCACCGCCATACGACGCTCCGCTGGTCCGCCGGTTGCGCGAGGCCGGATGCGTCGTACTGGGCAAGACCAACCTGAGCGAGTGGGCCAACTTCCGCGGATCCGCTTCTTCCTCCGGCTGGAGCGCGTACGGCGGTCTGACGCGGAACCCGTACGCCTTGAACCGCTCCGCGGGTGGTTCCTCCAGCGGCTCGGGTGCCGGGGTCGCCGCCGGCCTCGCGGACCTCGCGATCGGCACTGAGACCAACGGCTCGATCGTCTGCCCGGCCGCACTGAACGGGATCGTCGGCATGAAACCCACAGTCGGCCTGGTCCCCCAGCAGGGGATCGTGCCGATCTCGCACTCGCAGGACACCGCGGGGCCGATGACCCGGACGGTAAGCCAGGCAGCCGCACTACTAACGGTCATCACTGGCGGCAGCACGGACTATCTCGAACACTGCCGGGGCGCCGACCTCAGCGGCGTACGCATCGGCGTACCGCGAGGTCCGTTGTGGGGTTACTCGATTGGGCTCGACCAGGTCAGCGAGGAAGCGCTCGGGCTGCTCAGTAATTGCGGCGCGACCCTGGTGGACCACCTGTCGCTGCCGAGTCCCGGTGGTGACGACGACCAGTTGAACGTCTTGTCGTACGAGCTGAAGGTCGACCTCACGGCGTACCTGGCGACCCGGAAGCCCGGTGGACCGCGGTCGCTCGCCGAGCTGATCGCCTTCAACCAGCAGCACGCCGACGTCGAGCTGGAGTGGTTCGGCCAGGAGTTGTTCGAGCGGGCCGAGGGCACCGATGGGCTGGATTCTCCCGTCTACCAGGCCGCCCGGCTGGCCGCGCTCCGGGCGGGCCGGGACGGCATCGACTCGCTGCTGCGGGACAACCAGCTCGACGCACTGGTGACGCCGTCGTACTCGCCGGCCTGGGCGATCGACCTCGTCAACGGCGATCACGTGCTCGGAAGTTCGTCCTCACATGCGGCACTGGCGGGCTATCCGCTGATCTCGGTGCCGTCCGGTCTGGTCGCGGGATTACCCGTCGGCATCACCTTCCACGGGACCGGACGGAGTGATGCCACGCTCATTCGCTTGGCGCACGCCTACGAAACAGCGAGAATCAACGCAGACGGACCATTCCCGACCCCGGAGTTCAGACAGTGGGTATAGACCGAGTCCGCTGGGGAATCGTTGCTACCGGCAATATCTCCACCTCCTTCACCAAGGACCTCGCCGTGCTCGGCGAGGAGGCCGTGGTGACCGCGGTCGCGTCCCGGTCGCTGCAGAGCGCCGACCGGTTCGGGGCCGAGTTCGGCATCGAGCACCGGTACGACGACTACCGCCGGCTGATCGACAGCGGCCAGGTCGACGTGATCTACATCGGTACTCCGCATCCGCAGCACTACGGGATCGCCCGGGCCGCACTGCAGGCCGGGATCGCGGTGCTCTGCGAGAAGCCGGTCACCCTGACGGCACGGCAGGCCCGGGATCTCGTCGCGGTCGCGCACGAGCACAAGACCCTCTTCGCCGAGGCGATGTGGATGCGGACGAACCCGGTGGTGCAGGCGATGTTCGCCGATCTGGCGACCGGTGTCATCGGCGAACCGATGGAGGCACTCGCGGACTTCGGCTTCCACAAACCGCAGCTCCCGGCCCGACTGCTCGACCCCGAGCTCGGCGGCGGCGCCCTGATGGACGGCGGCATCTACCCGATGACGTTCGTCCACATGGCGCTCGGCATGCCGGACGAGCTGAAGGCCGTCGGCGCCCTCAACGAGGACCGAATCGACCTGAACGTGGCGATGGCCTGGCGCTACGACTCGGGTGCGGTGGCCGCACTGACCTGCGGACTGCGCTCGCAGAACCCGTGGACCGCCTCGGTGAGTGGTCCGGAGGGCAGCCTGGTGCTGCCGCACCGGTTCCACCACCCGCCGTACTACGCCCGCGTGACCGCGGCGGGCGAGGAGCGGATCGACGTACCGACGCATGGGCTTGGGTACCACTATGAAGCGGCCGAGGTGATGCGGGCGCTGCGCGACGGACTGGTGGAGTGTCCCGCGCTGCCGCACGCCGCGACCATCGAGATCCTCGAGCTCCTCGACGAGACGCGCAGACAGATCGGGGTCAGCTACCCCGGCGACGACGAATACCTGGGTGGATAAGGCTGATGCCGAGCGGACGCAGTTCCTTCGTGGTGGTAGCCAACCGGCTACCTGTCGACCGGATCGAGATGCCCGACGGCAGTACTGCGTGGCGCCGCAGCCCGGGTGGTCTCGTCACCGCGCTGGCGCCGGTGATGAAGCAGCAGCACGGCGCCTGGATCGGCTGGACCGGCGGGGCCGACGAGAAGCTGGACCCGTTCGACGAGGGCGGCATGCACCTCGTCCCGGTGACGTTGTCGGCCGAGGACATCCAGCTGTACTACGAGGGCTTCTCCAACGCGACACTGTGGCCGCTCTACCACGATGTGATCGTGCCGCCGGAGTTCCACCGCGAGTGGTGGGAGGCGTACGTAGCGGTCAACCGGCGGTTCGCGGAGGCCGCGGCCGAGGCTGCTGACGACAACGCCGTGGTCTGGGTGCACGACTACCAGCTGCAACTGGTCCCGGCGATGCTGCGGCGGCTGCGACCCGACGTACTGATCGGCTTCTTCCTGCACATCCCGTTCCCGCCGACCGAGCTGTTCGCGCAGATGCCGTGGCGACGGCAGATCCTGGACGGGCTGATGGGCGCGGACCTGGTCGGCTTCCAGCGGCCCGGCGCGGCCTCGAACTTCGCCCGGCTGGCCCGCAACCGGATGGGCCTGCGCACCCGCGGCGACCGGATCCACCTGCCGGACGACCGGATCGTCCGGGCCAAGGCCTTCCCGATCTCCATCGACGTCGGCGAGCTCGAGCAGCTTGCCAAGCAGCCCGAGACCGAGGAGCGCGCCCGCGAGATCCGGCGGGAGGTGGGCAACCCGCAGCACGTGCTGCTAGGGGTGGACCGGCTCGACTACACCAAGGGCATCCGGCAACGGCTGCGCGCTTTCGGTGAGCTACTGGACGAGGGCCGCATCTCCGTTGACGACGCCGTCTTCGTCCAGGTCGCCACGCCTTCACGGGAGCGGGTCGAGCAATACCGCGTACTGCGCGACGAGATCGAACTGCTGGTCGGCCGGATCAATGGCGAACATGGCCGGATCGGCACCCCCGCCATCAACTACTTGCACACTTCCTACTCGCGTACGGAGATGGCCGCGCTCTTCAGGGCCGCTGACGTCGCTGTGGTCACGCCGTTGCGCGACGGCATGAACCTGGTCGCCAAGGAGTACGTGGCCTGCCGGTACGACGACACGGGTGCCCTGGTGCTGAGCGAGTTCGCCGGAGCAGCCGATGAGTTCCGGCAGGCATTCCTGGTGAACCCGCACGACATCAACGGCATGAAGGACACCATCGTCGACGCGATGAACACCGACGGACGCCAGCTCGGCCGCCGGATGAAAGCGATGCGCAAGCATCTGGCCGCGCACGACGTGAACGTCTGGGCGGCCAGCTTCCTGAAGGCACTGCATGCCGAAGACTGACAGCCGGGTCCTCGCACTGGACCTGGGCACCTCGTCTGCGCGCGCCCTGGTGCTGTCCCCCGACGCGACCCCCGTGCCGGGCGCCCTGGCCCGCCACAAGGTTGCACCGGCGTACGGCGAGGGTGGCGTGGCCACGCTGGACCTGCACGGCTATGTGGAAGGGCTACTGGGCTGCCTCGACGAGTTGCAGCAGAACGGGCACCTCGAGGAGATCAGCGACATCGTGCTGTCCTCGCAGTGGCATTCCATCGTCGCCCTCGATGCCAAGGGCGTCGCGCTGACGCCGGTGATCCCTTGGGTGGACACGCGATCGGTGCCAGTCTCGCTGGGGGCCGACTTCGACGAGCACGCCTTCCATGCTCGTACCGGCGCCTGGCTGCACCGGCTCTACTGGACCCGGCGGATCCCTTGGCTGTCCAGTGTCGTCCCGGGTGCTACTGCTTATGCCGGGCTGCCTGATCTGGTGCTGGAACGGCTGACCGGACTACGAGTGACCTCTGTGTCGATTGCTTCCGGCACCGGCACTCTGGAGCTGGCGACCGGCTCGTACGACGACGAGGCGCTCGCTGTGGCAGGGGCTTCCGCCGAGCAATTGCCGCCGATCGTTCCCACCGGCTGGACGGGTTCGCTCTCACCGGAGTACTCGCGGCGGTGGCCCGGGCTGGTCGGAGTACCGGTGCATCCGCCGACGGGCGACGGAGCCGCATCCAACGTCGGCACCGGTGCGTACGACGAGACGACTGCGGCCGTGACTGTGGGAACTTCGGCCGCCGTGCGGGTGGTTCACCCGATCGACGGCGCACCGGAGCTCCCGTGGGAGTTGTGGCGGTACCGGGTGGACGACACGCGTGCGGTGACCGGGATGGCCTTCTCGGCCGCGGGAAACCTGCACGCGTGGTTGACCGCCGTACTGAAGCTGGACGAGGAGCACCGCGAACCGACCGGTGTGGAGATCGGGTCGTCCCGGGTGATCGGGATCCCGTTCCAGGCCGGGACGCGGCCGCCGGAGACGGTGCCGGGCGGGTCGGGCGTCTACTTCGGGCTCTCGTTCGACGACACCGGCGCCGACCTGCTGGCGGCATCTCTGCAGGGCGCATCGCTGGAGATCGACCGCGGGCTCCGGATGCTCGACAGCCTCTTCGGCCGGCCGTTGGAGATCGTCCTGGGCGGCGGCGGGATCGACGCGTCGGTCTGGTGGCGGCGCTGCCTGACGGCGACCTTCGCCCGCCCCACCACGGTCTGCTCCGAGCCCGAGGTCGGCGCCCGCGGCGCCGCCGCCGTGGCGCTCGGACTGTCCCCCGCCCCGGGTGGGGAGACCTTGCAGCCGGTGGACGATGAGGTCGCCCGGGTTGCCACCCTCCGCCCTCGCTACGAGACCCTCCGCACCCTGGCCGTCCAAGCCTCCACCGAACTCGTACTGCGACCGCAGTAGGCGGCGGGTACGGCGGTCAGAGGACGTCAGACCAGTGGCGCAACACGTATCGTGAGGGGATGGGCGTATATCCGGGACGGTTAGGCGGCTTCAGGCTGTCCCCTCGGGCGTGCGACGTTCTGCTCGCGGGGATCCTGCTGGCGATCAACCTGATAACGCCCGGCGACCACAGCGGATCGCAGATCGAGCTCACGCTGACGGGCGCGCTGCTGGCGGTCTTCGCCACCATCGCGCTCCTCGCCCGCCGCCGCGCTCCGTTGACGACCCTGGTTTTGACCACCGCGGCCGCCGTCGCCTACGCGATCACCACCGAGGCGAAGAGCCCGATCGGACTGTTCGTGGCAGCCGCCATCTACACGGTCGTGCTCCAGAAGGACCGGCGGACCCAGTGGATCGCGGTCACCGGGGCCTCGGTCGTGACGATCGCCGTCGCCACCATCTTCACCAACGAGGACCTGCTGGCCAACCTCTTCGCCCCCATCCTGATCCTGTTCGCGGCCGCCTGGGCCGGAGCCGTCCGCTATCGCCGTGCCTACCAGGCCGAGCTCGAGCAGCGGGTCCTGCGCGCCGAGCAGTCGCGCGAGGAGGAGGCCGAGCGGAGGGTGATCGAGGAGCGGCTCCGGATCGCCCACGAACTGCACGACGTCATCGCCCACCACATCGCCCTGATGAACGTGCAGGCGGGCGTCGCCTCCCATCTGCTCCGGGAGCAACCCGCGGAGGCGGAGCGGGCGCTCGCGCTGGTCCGCAACGGCGGCCGGACGGTCCTGCAGGAGCTGACCGTGTTGCTCGGCGTGCTCCGCCGCTCGGGCAACCCGTTGCCCACCGCCCCTACTCCCTCGCTGCAGGAGGTCGGCTCGCTGATCGAGTCGTTCAGCGTCGCCGGCCTGTCGGTCGAGTGGCGGCCGCCCGCGCTCGGGCAACTGCCCGACGTGATCGAGTTGACCGCCTACCGGATCCTGCAGGAATCCCTGACGAACGTGGTCAAACACGCCCCCGGCGCAACGGTCCGCGTCCGCCTCGAGCAACGCCCCGGCGCCCTGGTGGTGACGATCACGGACGACGGCGGCCACCCCGGTACGCCGTACCGGAGTGTGGGGGGTGGTCCGGTCGGCGCCGGCCACGGGTTGCTCGGGATGCGGGAGCGGGTGACCGCCGTCGGCGGCGACCTGAGTACCGGGCCGCTCGAGGGCGGCGGGTTCCGGGTGCACGCTGTTCTTCCTCTCGAAACTGGAGCCGTAGGTGACGATCCGGGTACTGCTGGCCGACGATCAGACGCTGATCCGCAGCGGGTTCCGTGTGTTGGTGAATTCAGCGCCCGGGCTGGAAGTCGTCGCTGAGGCGGCCAACGGACTGCAGGCACTGGAGCTGGCCCGGAGCGAGCGTGCGGACGTGATCCTGATGGACATCCGGATGCCGGTACTGGACGGGCTCGAGGCAACCAGGCGGATCACCGCGGACGAGTCACTGGCCGGGGTGAAGGTGCTGATCCTGACCACCTTCGAGGTGGACGAGTACGTCTTCGACGCGATCCGGGCCGGGGCGAGCGGCTTCCTCGGCAAGAGTGTCGAGCCGGCCGAGCTGATCAACGCGATCGAGGTGGTCGCGCGCGGCGACGCGCTGCTGTCCCCGAAGGCGGTCCGGGGCCTGATGAACCGCTTCCTGTCCCAGCCGGAGCTGGACCAGGCGGCCGGGACGCCGGAGCTGGAGTCCCTGACCGAGCGGGAACGGGAAGTGCTCGGCCTGGTCGCGCTCGGGCTGTCCAACGACGAGATCGCCGACCGGCTGGTGCTCTCGCCGCTCACCGCCAAGACCCACGTCAACCGGGCGATGGTGAAGCTCGACGCCAGGGACCGCGCTCAGTTGGTCGTGATCGCCTACCAGACCGGCCTGGTCCGCGCCGGAACCGCGGCCCCACACGCACTGTAATCGGCTGGTCTACCACCAACGCAGTAGTTGCTACAGCAGTCGTAGTAGCCAAAGAAGCCCCCAGTTGCCGGACGCGGACTACGGGGTCCGCACGGAACGATCGTCTGCATGGCTACCTATCTCTACCGGCTCGGCCGGTTCGCATTCCGCCGCCGCTGGCTCGTCATAGCCGTCTGGCTGGGCATCCTGGGGGCTGCCATCGTCGGCGCGTCGACCCTGTCGGGTCCGACCGCGACCGGCTTCTCGATCCCCGGGACCGAGTCGCAACGGGCAGTCGACCTGCTCAACGAGCGCTTCCCGCAGATGTCCGCCGACGGCGCGACCGCGCGGATCGTGCTGCAGGCGCCGGAGGGACAGAAGCTGGCCGATCCCGCCAACAAGGCCGTCGTCGACGGCCTGGTGGACACCCTGGCCACCGCTCCCCAGGTGCAGCAGGCGACCGATCCGTTCCAGGCCAGGACGGTCTCGGAAGACGGCCGCACCGGGTTCACCGAGGTCGGCTTCAAGGTGACCTCCGACGCGCTGTCCGACGAGGCGCGGGCCGCGATCGACTCGGCCACGGAGAAGGCCCGCGACGCCGGGCTGACCGTCGAGGCCGGTGGCGACGCCATGCAGGTGGAGCAAGAACAGAGCGCCACCGAGGTGATCGGGATCGGGGTCGCCGCGGTGGTCCTGCTGATCACCTTCGGCTCGCTGGTCGCCGCCGGACTACCGTTGCTGGCGGCAATCATCGGGATCGGCATCGGTACCGCCGGGATCACCGCGGCCAGCGGTTTCGTCGACATCGGGTCGGGTACGCCGATCCTGGCGTTGATGATCGGCCTCGCGGTGAGCATCGACTACGCGCTCTTCATCATGTCTCGCTATCGGCACGAGCTGGCCAGTGGGATGGAGCAGGACGAGGCCGCCGGACGCGCGGTCGGAACAGCGGGCTCGGCCGTGGTGTTCGCCGGGCTCACCGTGGTGATCGCGCTAGCCGGACTCTCCGTCGTCGGCATCCCGTTCCTCACCCAGATGGGCCTGGCCGCGGCCTTCACCGTCGTCATCGCGGTAGCCATCGCACTGACGCTGCTGCCCGCCCTGCTCGGCCTGGCCGGCCGCCGCGTCCTAGGCGGACGGATCCCCGGCCTGAAGACCCCCGATCCCGAGGCCGCCGACAAGCCGACGGTCGGACGGCGCTGGGTCCGGTTCGTCACCCGCCGGCCCGTCTCGGTGCTGGTGGTCACAATCCTCGGTCTCGGCGTGCTCGCCGTACCGGCGCTGGATCTGGAGCTCGGACTTCCCGACGACAGCTCGGCTGCTCCGTCGTCGACCCAGCGCAAGGCTTACGACATGCTGACCGACGGGTTCGGCCCGGGCTTCAACGGCCCGCTGATGGTGGTCGTCGACGGCGCGAACGCCCAGGATCCGAAGGCGTCCGCCGCCACCATCGAGACCACCCTGAAGGGTCTGAAGGACGTCGTCGCGGTGACGCCGGCGACGTTCAACGCGGCTGGTGACACGGCCATCCTCACGGTGATCCCGGCCAGCGGGCCGAGCACCACGCAGACCAAGGACCTGGTCGCGGCGATCCGTGACGTACCGGCCGTCGGCGGCACCCAGGTCTCGGTCACCGGCGCGACCGCGTTCAACATCGACACCTCCGCCAAGCTCGGCGACGCACTGCTGCCGTACCTGACACTGATCATCGGGCTTGCGTTCCTGCTCCTGATGCTGGTGTTCCGGTCCATCCTGGTGCCGTTGAAGGCGACCCTCGGCTTCCTGCTCACGGTCGCGGCCACCTTCGGTGCGGTCGTCGCGGTGTTCCAGTGGGGCTGGCTGGCCGGACTGTTCGGCATCGAGGGACAGACCGGGCCGGTGATCAGCATGCTGCCGGTCTTCCTGGTCGGCATCGTGTTCGGCCTGGCGATGGACTACCAGGTCTTCCTGGTCACCCGGATGCGGGAGCAGCACGTGCACGGGGCGAAACCGATCGACGCCGTGGTGGAGGGCTTCAGCCACGGTTCCCGGGTGGTCACGGCCGCGGCGATCATCATGATCGCGGTTTTCGCCGGCTTCATCCTGTCCCCCGAGACACTGGTCCGCGAGATCGGCTTCGGGCTCGCGTTGGCCGTCGTGGTTGACGCCTTCGTGGTCCGGATGACGATCGTGCCGGCCGTGATGGCGCTGCTCGGCCGCTGGGCGTGGTGGCTGCCGCGCTGGCTCGACCGGCTGCTGCCGGACGTGGACGTAGAGGGCGAGAAGCTCCGCAAGAGCCTGCCGGTCACCGCTCCGGCCGCCGAGAGGGAGCCCGAGCTGGTCAACTCCTGACCCCGTCGACCGCAGCGGCACCCCTGGCTCCTGCCAGGGGTGCCGCTGCTGTCGCGAGGCGGTCAGGTGATCGCCACCACTGACAGGCATCGCGGTCGGCCCGATGATGGACGGATGTTGCGCGAGCTGATGCCATGTTGATCGACCTGATGAAGTCGAAGGTCCACCGGGCGACGGTCACCCAGGCCGACCTGGACTACGTCGGATCCTGCACGCTGGACGCGACGCTGATGGCAGCCGCGAACCTGCTGCCCGGCGAAAAGGTCGACATTGTCGACATCACCAACGGGAACCGGCTGTCGACCTACCTGATCGAGGGACCTCGGGACTCCGGCGTGGTCGGCATCAACGGCGCGGCCGCGCACCTGATCCACCCGGGCGACCTGGTGATCCTGATCGCCTACGGACTGTTCGACCAGGCCGAGGCGAAGGTCTTCGAACCGAGCGTAGTCTTCGTGGACGAGCACAATGCGATCACCCGCATCGGCTCGGACCCCGCCGAGACCCTGCCCGACAGCGGCACTCTGCGGGGCGACCAACTGCACACCCCGCGCTGAGCAGGACCGCGATCCGGACCAGGACGCGACCGGGCTCGGGCGGCCGCGATCGAGACGAGGCCGTCATCAAGAAGAGGATGGGTCGACGATGACCGACAGCACGGAGCAGGCTCCGAAGACCGCCACCCACGACACGGAGCCGAAGGAGAAGTTGCGCCAGTTCATGAACTCCGGCTGGGGCGACATCGAGCGAACCGACGTCGCGCTCAGCGACGTCGGCGCCTGGGCCGCGAAGCGCCGCGATGCACTCTCGCAGGCGTTCCCCGGTGAGCGGCTGGTGATCCCGGCCGGGACCTACAAGGTCAGGTCGAACGACACCGACTACACGTTCCGGCCGCACACCGACTACGTCTGGCTGGTCGGCGACCAGACCTCCGACGCGGTCCTGGTGCTCGAGCCGAACGGCACCACCGGCCACGACCCGGTGCTGTACTTCCGGCCGCGGGCCGACCGCGGCGAGGGCGAGGAGTTCTGGCGCGACCGGATGTACGGCGAGCTGTGGGCCGGCCGCCGTCCGTCGCTGACCGAGACGGCCAAGGAGTTCGGCGTCGAGACCCGGCACCTGGACCAGCTCGCCGACGCGATCAAGGGCGATGTGCCGACCCGGGTGCGGCGGGGCGAGGACAGTTCGCTCGCGTCCGCGCTGAGCGGTGTCGGCACGGACGCCGACAAGGACAAGGAGCTCGCCGCGACACTGTCCGAGCTGCGGCTGGTCAAGGACGCTTTCGAGATCGAGCAGCTCCGCGAGGCCTGCGCGATCACCCATCGCGGCTTCTCCGACGTCCTGAGCGAGATGGACAAGGTCCGCCACTACGGCGAGCGCTGGATCGAGGGCACGTTCTGGCGGCGCGCGCGGGCGGAGGGCAACAACGTCGGCTACACCTCGATCGCCGCAGCCGGTCCGCACGCGACCACGCTGCACTGGATCGAGAACGACGGCTCGGTGGACGACGGCACGCTGATGCTGCTCGACATGGGCGTGGAGAACCGCAACCTCTACACCGCGGACATCACCCGCACGCTGCCGGTGAACGGCGAGTTCACCCCACGCCAGCGGGAGCTCTACCAGTTGGTGCTGGACGCGCAGAACGCGGGAATCGCCGCGCTGCGTCCCGGCGTCGCGTTCGGCGCCGGGCACAAGGCGGCGATGGAGGTCATCGTGCAAGGGCTCGAGGCGATGGAGTTGCTGCCCGTCTCGGCGGAGGAAGCGCTCGACCCGGAGAGCATGATCTACCAGCGCTACACCCTGCACGGCGTCAGCCACATGCTCGGCATCGACGTGCACGACTGCTCCGCCGCCCGCAACGAGCAGTACCGCGGAGACCTGAAGACCGGCTACGTCCTCACCGTCGAGCCCGGCCTCTACTTCCAGGCCGAGGACCTCACCGTCCCCGAAGACCTCCGCGGTATCGGCATCCGGATCGAGGACGACATCCTCATCACCGACGACGGCACCGAGAACCTCTCGGCGGCCATGCCCCGCGAGATCGACGAGATCCAGACCTGGATGTCCTCCTAGCCGCCCAGCACCCACCCGTTCATTCGCCCCTTTTGACCGCCCGCCGGCGGTCACCTGACCGCCGGTCTGCACTGGCGGTCAAAAGGGGGCGAATGAACGGAACGTCAAGGGGCGCGGGCGGTCACCAGATGCGGACGCGGGACTCCTCGTCCAGCCACATCTTGTCGTTGTCCGTGACCTCGAAGGCGGCGTGGAAAGCGTCGATGTTGCGGACGACCGCGTTGCAGCGGAACTCCGGCGGGGAGTGCGGGTCGAGCGCCAGCCGGCGGAGGACCTCCGCCTCGCGGGTCTTCGTCGACCACGCACCGGCCCACGCCAGGAAGAACCGCTGAGCGCCGGTCAGCCCGTCGATCACCGGCGCCTCTTCCCCGCCCAGCGAGATCGCGTACGCCGTGTACGCGATCGACAGCCCACCGAGATCCCCGATGTTCTCGCCCAGCGTCAGCGCGCCGTTCACGTGATGCCCGGGCGCCTCGACAGGCTCCAGTTCGTTGTACTGCGCGACCAGCTTGTCCGCCCGCTGCTCGAACGCGGCCCGGTCGTCGTCGGTCCACCAGTCGATCAGGTTGCCGTCGCCGTCGTACTTCGACCCCTGGTCGTCGAACCCGTGCCCGATCTCGTGCCCGATCACCGCACCGATCGCGCCGTAGTTGACCGAGTCGTCCGCGTCCGGATCGAAGAACGGCGGCTGCAGGATGCCGGCCGGGAAGACGATCTCGTTCATCTTCGGGTTGTAGTACGCGTTCACCGTCTGCGGTGTCATCCGCCACTCGGTCCGGTCCACCGGCTGACCCAGTTTGGCCAGGTCGCGCGCGGTCTCCACCGCCACCGACCGCCGGACGTTGCCGACCAGGTCGTCAACGCTCACCTCGAGCTCGCTGTAGTCCTTCCACTTGTCCGGGTACGCGATCTTGGGCGTGAACCGGCCGAGCTTCTCCAGCGCCCGCTGCCGGGTCTCCGGGCTCATCCAGTCCAGTGCGTCGATCCGCTGCCGGTACGCCTCGACCAGGTTCGCGACCAGCTCGACCATCCGCGCCTTCGCCACCGGCGGGAAGTACTCCGCCACGTACAACTGGCCGACCGCCTCACCCAGCGCCGACTCGACCACGCCGAGACCACGCTTCCACCGCTCCCGCTGCTCGGGCGCACCCGTCAGCGTGCGGCCGAAGAAGTCGAAGTTCTCGTCCACGAAGGCGGTACTCAGCAGCGGCGCCGCCGTGTGCACGACGCGCCAGCTGAGCCAGTCCTTCCAGTCCGCGAGCTCGATCTCCTCGAACGCCCCGGCCGCGGCCGTGAGGAAGTCCGGCTCGCGAACCACCACCTGCTCGAACGCGCTCTCCGGCACTCCGGCGGCCGCGAGCCAGACGGACCAGTCCAGTCCGGGAGCCAGCTCGCTCAGGCCCGCGCTGTCGAGCTTGTTGTAGGTCAGCGTGACGTCGCGGCTCTTCACCCGGTCCCAGTGGCTCGCGGCCAGCCTGGTCTCGAGCGCCATGATCCGCTCGGCCGCGCCCTCCGGGTCAGCCACACCGGCCAGTTCGAGCATCCGCGCGACATGCGCCACGTACGCCGTACGTTCGGCGGCGAAGTTGTCTTCGCGGTAGTAGGACTCGTCCGGCAGGCTGATCCCGCCCTGCATGACGTAGACAATGGACTCGTCGGACTTCTTGGCGTCGGCGTCTACCCAGTAGTGGAAGACCCCCGGCACGCCCTGGAGCTCGAGCTCGCCGAGCGCCTCGAGCAGGCCGGCCTTGTCCTCGACCGAGGCGACCAGGGCGAGCTGGTCCGCGATCGGGCCGGCGCCGAGACGCTCGATCGTCTCCTCGTCCATGAAGCTGTTGAAGAGGTCACCGATCTTGCGGGCCTCGCTGCCCTCCGGGTGCTCCGCCGCGGCGGTCTTCTCGACGATCGACCGGACGTTCTCCTCGGCGGTGTCCCAGAGCGCGTGGAAGGCGCCGTAGATCGCCTTGTCCGCGGGGATCTCGTGCTGCGCCAGCCACGGTCCGTTCGCGTACCGGTACAGATCGTCCTGCGGCCGAACCGTCGTGGACAGCCCCGAAATGTCGATACCCGTCGTCATCGATCCCTGCTCCTTCTGGTCCGGACCTCCGCGTTCACTGACCGCGAGATTACCCGGTGCCGGTTACCCAACTGTTCGCCTGCCGCTTCCGAACTGAACCGTTCGCCGCGCTGGCCCGTTGCCATAGGTTGAGAGCACAACCAGCCGCACGACGGCTATCGGGGTGTCGAGCGGCCCAGGTCACCGACCCAGGAGGAGAACCGCCCATGCCTCGCCCCATGTCCAGACAGGTAGGTCGCACGCTCGTCGCGACCTTCGCCTTGACCGCCCTGGCGTTCACCAGCCTCGCTACCGCCTCGGCCACGCCCCAAACGGCGGCCGCGCCCACCGCCAGCAGCTCGAGCCGGCACTTCCCCGTCCGTTTCGACCTGCCGAACAACTTCCAGCCCGAGGGCATCGCCATCGCCGGCACCACCGCGTACTTCGGTTCGCGGCTGGACGGTGACATCTACGCGGCCAACCTGAAGACCGGGCAGGGCCGGGTGATCACCCAGGGCCCCGGCACCGGCTCCCTCGGCATGAAGGTCGACAACCGCGGCCGGCTGTTCGTGGCCGGCGCGGCCGGCGGCAACGGCCGGGTGATCGACACCCGCACCGGCAAGGTCCTCGCCAGCTACACGTTCACCACATCGACGCCGACCTTCGTGAACGACGTCATCCTGGGCAAGGACGCCGCCTACTTCACCGACTCCCAGCAGCCGGTGATCTACAAGGTCAAGCTGGGCCGCAACGGCAAGCTGCCCGGGCAGTCGGGCGTCCAGACGATCCCGCTGACCGGCGACTACGTGCACACCCCAATGGTCAACAACGGCAACGGCATCTCGCTCACGCCGGACGGCAAGGCGCTCATCATCGTGCAGTCCTCGACCGGCTTCCTGTTCCGCGTCGATCCCCGCACGGGCGTCACCCGGAAGATCGACCTCGGCGGCGCCGTGATGACGAACGGCGACGGTCTGCTGCGGTCAGGCGACACCCTGTACGTCGTGCAGAACCGCCTGAACCAGATCGCCGTGCTCGACCTGAACAAGTCCGGCACCAGGGGCGAACAGATCCGGGTGATCACCAGCACCGACTTCGACGTACCGACGACGGCCGCGTTCTTCGGGAACCGGATCTACCTGCCCAACGCCCGGTTCGGAGTCACCCCGACCCCGGACACGAAGTACTGGGTGACCGCGGTCCGCCGCTGAGGTGTCGCCGCCCGGGGTCAGGAGATGGTGCGGAGGTTGCCCCGGGCGGCGGCCTTGAGGCGGCTGCCGCAGGACAGCCGGACGGAGTACCCGGCGGGGATGGACAGCGGCTCGCCGGTCTGCGGATTGCGGCCGGTCCTGGGCGCGCGCAGGACGCGCTCGATGCTCAGCAGACCGGTGAGTGAGACCTTGTCACCGTTGTGGACGGCCTCGGTGACGACGTCGCCCAGCGCGTCGAGCACCTTCTCGGCCTGGTTCCGCGGGATGCCCGCCTTCGACGCCACGCCGGCGACCAGCTCATTGCGATTCACGGCTCTCCTCAGACTCGTGCCGCCGGCGGATGCCCCATACGTTCGCCGGTCAGTCGGGAAAAACCTTAATCGAAATGAATGTCGTTAGCGAGAAGAGTTCGAATTCCGGACACTCGGACTAGCTGGCCCGCTCGCGGAGGCGGGCTTTGGCGGCTCTCTCCACGAAGAGAGGGATGAAGTCTCTGATCGGCGCCTGGTCGAACTCCGGGCGGGTCTGTTTGATGGCTGTCTCTACCTCGTCAGCCGGGAGCTCGGGAAACTGCTTGGCCAACCGGTCGACAACCTCGTGAATCGCGCGGTTCTCCTCTGACCTGTCCATATCTCACCGTTACCCCACCGCCATCCGCCCACACAAGGGCGGACAGCGGATCACCACGCCGGCCGCACCGCCGTTGGTTCGATCCCGGGCCCGATTTCGTTCTTTCGATCGAGGCGACGCCGGGCGGCGGTCTGAAAGTGTGGGGTGAAGACCATCCGCCGGGGTGACGCACCAACTCGCCGCTCCCGATACGGTCGTGGCATGAGCCAACCGCAGCCCATCGATCCGCGCTTCGTCGGCCGGACCCCCGTCCGTCCGCAGAAGAAGCGCCACTGGGTCCGCCGGTCGATCGGCCTGGTCGTCCTGTTGTTCCTGCTGATGCTGATCTGTGTCCCGCTGTACGCGTGGAGCCGGATCAACAAGGTCGACGCGATGCCGTCGGGCAACAGGCCGGCGGACACGCCGGGAACGACGTACCTGCTGGTCGGTTCGGACAGCCGTGAGGGCCTCAGCGCGGAGGACAAGAAGAAGCTCGGCACCGGGAGCACCGGCGGTCAGCGGACCGACACGATCATGCTGCTGCACGTGCCCGAGTCGGGCCCGACCGCGCTGATCAGCCTGCCGCGGGACAGCAAGGTGCCGATTCCCGGGCACGGACAGCAGAAGATCAACGAGGCGTTCTCGTACAAGGACGGTGGCCCGAAGCTGCTGATCCAGACCGTCGAGGGCGTCACGGGGCTGCGCGTCGACCACTACGTCGAGGTCGGCTTCGGCGGATTCGCCTCGATCATCGACAGCCTCGGCGGCGTCGAGATGTGCTTGCCCAAGGCAATGAAGGATCAGAAGGCACACATCAACCTGCCGGCCGGCTGCCAGGACCTGAACGGCACCAACGCGCTCGGCTACGTCCGGGCCCGGTACTCCGATCCGCTGGGCGACCTCGGCCGGGTGCAACGGCAGCGCGAGATGATCGGCGCGGTCGCGAAGAAGGCGGTCTCGTTCTCCACCTTCATCAATCCGGTCCGCTACACCAGGCTCACCACCTCGGGCGCGGACGCACTCACCGTCGAGAACGGCATGAGCCCGACCGCCCTGTTCAAGTTCGTCCAGGGCATGAGGGCGGTCTCGGGCGGCAGCGACGGGGTCACCCTGACCGTGCCGATCGCCGGCAACACCACCACGTCGGGCGGTGGCGCGGCACTCAAGTGGGACACCCCGAAGGCGAAGGCGCTCTTCCAAGCCATCAAGGCGGACAAGACGTCGGGGCTGAAGAGTAGCTAGATGAGGCTCGAGGATTTGGCGGGGCAGCGGTTCAGTTATGGGGCCGTGGGGTCCACGCTGCTCGACGAGACGCCGCCGGGGTATCACCGGCTGGAGCATCGGCTGCTGCTCGGCTCCGGCGACGAGGTCTTCCGGCGGGCCGGTGAGGCGCTGCTGACGTGGCGGATGCACAGGGCGGCGGGGGTTTCGGTCAAGGCGACGGACAGCCCGGCAGTGATCGGTACGAACTCCCTCGGGCGGCTGGGACTCATCCAGATCCCCTGCCGAGTGGTGTGGGTGGTCGAGGAGCACGACCGGATCGGCTTCGCGTACGGCACCTTGCACGGCCATCCCGAATCCGGCGAGGAGTCCTTCCTGGTCACCCGCGAAGGCGACGAGGTCTACTTCACGCTGCGCTCCTACAGCCGCCCTGCCACCTGGTACACCCGTCTGGGCGGGCCCGCCGCCCGTGGCACCCAAACCTTCTTCGCCAACCGCTACGCCAAAACCCTCCGCCGCCTTGCCACCAAGGTGGACTGATGAGGTGGACGCTCAATGGACCTGTGGGGAGAGGAACGGGCTCTCTAGGCTGCGGGGTATGACTGAGAACCACGTAGTCCGCGGAGCCGAGTCAGCGGATATCCCGCGGTTGATCAAGGCCTATGACTGGCTCTTCGCGCCGCCGGGGTCGACGCCGGCCGACTGGGATCCGGCCGTCGCCGAAGAGCGGATGGCGCGGACTCTGGCCGGCCCGCGCAGCGGCGTACTGGTTGCTGTTGGCGACGAGCGCCTGGTCGGCTTCTGCACGTTGTATCTGGATATCGAGTCCGTGCGGTTCGGGCAGCGCTGCTGGGTCGAGGATCTCGCCGTCGACCCGGACCAGCGGTCGGCGGGCATCGGTGCCGCCCTGCTCACCACCGCCCGGGAGTGGTCCGCCGAGCACGGAGCCAGCCATCTGGAGCTCAACTCCGGGACCGCCCGGGTCGACGCCCACCGTTTCTACAACCGCCACCGCCC
This sequence comes from Kribbella sp., assembly GCF_035687465.1. Classification (NCBI taxonomy): domain Bacteria; kingdom Bacillati; phylum Actinomycetota; class Actinomycetes; order Propionibacteriales; family Kribbellaceae; genus Kribbella; species Kribbella sp. The sequence goes on along the minus strand of NZ_DASRXP010000541.1, from coordinate 14,932 downwards.
AACGGCCCACGCCCTCAACTTCGGCTGGCAAACCCCCGAGACCAGCTAACGTCCGAACCAGCGCGGGGCCTGCCCCACGGTACTTCGGACGCAAGCACCACCGGGCAAGGCAAAGGCCCCGCAAGCTCATACATTGCGGGGCCGGGTCCTGTGTACCAGCCGAGTCAATCGGTTCAGGTGACCGACACACCAACAGCAGAAGACGATCCGACAGCGAGCAACTTTCCGCCCCCGTTGTACGGCGGGACCTGGGGCTGGGATGCTTGGGCGGGTGAGCCCGAAGACGTTGAGTGATCTGATCGCGCCGGACTGGGCGGAGGCCCTCGCGCCGGTCGAGGCGACCGTGAGCCGGATGGGTGAGTTCCTGCGCGCGGAGATCGCCGCCGGCCGCCCCTACCTCCCGGCGGGAGAGAACGTACTGCGGGCCTTCCAGCGCCCGCTCAACGACGTGAAGGTGCTCGTAGTCGGGCAGGATCCTTACCCGACACCTGGCCACCCAGTCGGACTCAGCTTCTCCGTCGCACCCGACGTACGGCCGATCCCCCGCAGCCTGGCGAACATCTACCGCGAGCTGATGGCGGACGTGGGCGCACCGGCGCCCTCCAACGGCGACCTGACCCCCTGGGCCGACCAGGGCGTCCTGATGCTCAACAGAGTGCTCACCGTGCAGCCCGGCAAGTCCGCCTCACACCGGGGCAAGGGCTGGGAGGCTGTTACCGAGCAGGCGATCCACGCACTCGTGAAACGCGGCGGCCCGCTCGTAGCCATCCTCTGGGGCCGCGACGCGCAGACGCTCAAGCCCATGCTCGGCAGCACGCCGTACGTCGAGAGCGCCCACCCAAGCCGATGTCGGCCGACCGCGGCTTCTTCGGCTCGCGACCGTTCAGCCGGGTCAACGCTCTCCTGGTCGAGCAGGGCGGCACCCCTATCGACTGGCGCCTTCCGTAGCAGCCGTGCCGGTCCAGCTGTGCCAGAGCTGGGCATAGCGACCACCTGTCGCAAGCAGGTCCGTGTGCGTTCCCGACTCCACGATCCGCCCGTGGTCCAGCACCACGATCCGGTCGGCCTGCTGTGCCTGGGTAAGCCGGTGAGCCACCACCAGCGTCGCACGGCCCTCTGTAGCGGCCGCACCAGCTCGCTCCAGCTCCCGCGCCCCCGCACTACCCGCTTCAGCAGTCGCCTCATCCAGTACTGCGATCGCAGGGTCGGCGAGCACTAGCCGAGCCAGGGCGACTTGCTGTGCCTGCGCACCCGTCAGCTGATGCGCATTCTCACCAACCTGGCTGTCCAGCCCCTCCGGCAGAGCCCGAACCCACGCGAGCGCCCCGACTCGCTCCAAGGCCGCTTCCACCTCAGCAGGCGACGCGTCGGCCCGAGCGAGTCGTACGTCGTCCACAAGTGGCCCCGAGAACACGTGAACCTCCTGGCTCAGCAGAGCCACCTGTGCACGCGTCCGGGCTTCCCCCAACTCACGGAGATCCACGCCACCGATCCGAACCACCCCAGCCGTCGGCACCAGTACTCCGGCCGCAATCGCTGCCAGCGTGGTCTTCCCGGCTCCACTGGCTCCGACCAGGGCAACCCGCTCGCCCGGCTGGATCCGCAGATTCACCCCGTCCACGACCAACGGCCCGTCGTACGAGTGCCCGACTGCCACCAGTTCCAGCGACGCATCGGCCGGCGTACGTCCCGGCGGCGGCTCCTCAGTCGCCGGCAACTCCATCACGCCGGCAAGGCGGGCCAGACCGGCCGCAGCCGTCTGGATCTGGTCGAACTGCATCAGCAGCGAACCGATCGGGTTGAACAGCCGGTGGAAGTACAGCGCCGCCGCAGTAGTCGCACCGACGGTCACCGCATCCGCCCGTACCAGGAAGAAGCCGGCGACCAGGATCGCTGTCAGACCGGTGAACTCCGCGTGGTTGATCCGCGCGGAGAAGAAGCTGTACAGCTTGAAGACCTTCAGCGACAGGTCCCGCGCGACCGCGGACCGCGAACCGATCCGCTCCAGTTGCGCGTCCTCCAGCCGGTACGCACGGACAGTCGCGCTACCGCGCAACGACGCGATGATCGCCTCCGACCGCTCGCCCATCGCCACCCGCTCACGACCGTAGAACGGTGCCGACCGAGGCAGGTACCACCGCAACGCCAACAGGTACATCGGCAGCGACAGCAGCCCCGCGAGCCCGAGCCGCCAGTCCAGCGCGAACAGTCCGGCGGCAGTGAGCACGATCGTCAACGTCGCAGACAGCAGAACCGGCCCGACCTCCGTGAGCGCAGCCGCCACCGCAGACACGTCGTCGCCCACCCGGGACAGCAGATCCCCGGTCCGCACTTTCTCGAGCACAGGCGTCGGCAGCTGCAGTACCCGGTCCATCACCTTCTCCCGCAACCGCGCCAGCACGGTCTCCCCGACCCGCGCCACCAGCGTCACCCCGACAGCAGTCAGTACGCCGGCCACCAGCGCGGCCCCGCCGATCAACAGAACAACCCGTACTACGGCGGACTCGTCCGAGCCGGCCGCAATATCGTCGACCAGCACACCGAGGGCCCAGGGCGCGACCAGACCGGCCGCGCTGGCCACGGTGATCACCACGGCGGCAAGCACCGACCGGCCCGGCAGCCGGCGGATCTCCTGCCACAGCACGATCCAGGTGGCCTTGGCACCCGCGATAGGCAGCAACTCTGAGCTCATCGGAGTACCGCCTCCTGGTAGACCGTGTCGCGGGAGGCGAGGTCCGCATGTGAGCCTTCTGCAACCACAGCGCCGTCCTGCACGACCAGCACTCGGTGCATCTTCCCCAGCAGGGCCGGGCTGCTGGTAAACACCAAGGTCCCCAGACTGGCGACGCCACGGACCTCAGCCAGTCCCTCGGCCAGGAGTTCTTCGGTCACGGCGTCCACCGCAGTACTGGGGTCGTGCAGCACGAGCACAGGTGGTTCCGCCAGCAGGGCTCGGGCCAGGCCGAGCCGTTGGCGTTGGCCGCCTGACAGAGTGCGTCCGCGGTCGGCCAGCGGATAGTCGAGGCCCTCCGGGTGCGCCGCGATGACATCGGTGGCCGCGGCAGCCGCAACGACCACGTCGAGCCTTGCCCCATTGGAGGAACCGGCCAGGAGGTTGCTGCGGAGGGTGCCCTCGAACAGGTCCGTGTCGTGTTGCTCGACCAGGACAGAGCGGCGTACGAGGTCGATGTCGAGCTCCTCGACCGCACTGCCGCCAATCAGGATGCGGCCCTCGTGTTCGGGGGCGCGGCCGGACACGAGCGTCAGGAGAGCGTCCGCGTCGCGCGGGTCGTAGCAGAGCACGCCGACGAGCTCACCTGGCTCCAGGGAAAGGCTGAGCGAGGACAGTGACTTGTAGCTGACGTCTTCCAACGACAGCAGCGGCCTGGACGGATCCACCGAAGTACCCGCGCCGGTAGTGATGAGTGGCGGCGAGCTGAGCACCTTTGCCAGCCGACCGGCCGATGCACGAGCCATCGCGGCGACCTGCCCGCAGTACCCGAGGGTGCCGACGGGTTCCGCGATGAACTGGGCCAGGCCGACCACGGTGATGAGCTCCCCGATGCTGATGCGTCCGTTGATCGCGAACCACCCGGCGACACCCGCCACCGCAGCCAACAGCAGACCGCTCAACGCCGTCATGACTCCGTCCTGCAGGCCGTTGGTAGACGCCGCGCGCAGGGTTGCCTTGAGGGTGGCCTGGCTCGACCGGCGATACCGCTCGGCCGCGTTGTGCTGAGCGCCGATGCCGCGCAAGGTACGCAACCCGCTCACCAGGTCGGTGGCGAGCGCAGTAGTGCTCGCGACCGCCTCTTGCTGGGTCGACGTACGTCGGGTCAGCAGCGGCGACAGCGCCTGGATCCCCAGCACCAGCAGCGGGACTCCGATCGCCACCCCGAGCCCGAGTGGCACGTCGATCAGCAGCAGCGCCACCGAGGAGACCGTCAGCGCCGCGACACCTGCGGAGCCGATCGACACCGCCCGCATCACCAGTGAGGTCTTCTCCGCATCGGAGGTCGCGATGGAGAGCAGTTCGCCCGCCCGCAGACCGGTGCGGTGACCGCGAGGGTCCAGCACCCGCGCGGCGATCTCCAGCCGCAGCAGGTGGGTCTCCTGCTCGATCGCGCGAACCACCTGCCGGGCACCGGTCTTCCAGGCGTTCGACAGTACGGCGAACAGCACGATCATCATCAGCACACACCACAGCAGCGGCTGCAGGTCACCGGTGGAGACGGCCTGGTCCACGAAGATGCCGATCGCGATCGGGACCGCCGCCTCGGTCGCCTGATGCAGCGACAGCACCAGGACGCCGACGGTGAGACGACCACGATGCCGCCCGATGGACCTGCGAAGCACCTTTCCGGCGGTCAGTTCTTCCCCCAGTTCGAACTGTCTGCGCAACGGACCGGCCTTTCCCTGGCGGAGATGGGTTAGGCAACCCTAACTCAGCTGGAAGTCAGGGATCGATCCCGTCTGATCGATTGACACCCGCCGGGCGATCACCGTACGGTCTCGCCGTAATAGGAAACTTTCCTAACAGTTCAGCTGCTCGGGCCGGAACCGGCACGGCGAGCGGGCTCGGGCGACGGAGGAGGGCAGGGTTAGCGCATGGCAAGCACACCCGGTACACCCCGCCTGCTCCGCGCGATGAACGACCGTGCCGCTCTCGACCTGCTGCTGGCCCACGGCCCGCTGTCACGGACCACGCTCGGCAACCTCACCGGCCTGTCCAAGCCGACCGCGTCGCAGCTGCTTTCCCGGCTGGCGAGCGCCGGCCTGGTTCGCGCGAGCGGTACGAGTGCCGGCCGTCCCGGCCCGAATGCCCAGCTGTACGAGATCAACGGCGGCATCGCGTACGTCGCCGGCCTCGACGTCACGCCGACCCGGATCCGCTCGGCCGTCGCGGACCTCACCGGCAAAGTGGTCGGCAAGTATGAGCTGGCCACCCCCGGCCGGAGTGCCAAGGGAACCGTCGAGCGAGTGGTGAAGGCCCTCGACGGAGCTCTGGGAGAAGCCGGGCTGACCCGGGACCGCCTGCACCGTGTCTCGATCGGGACGCCCGGTGGTTTCGACCCGACCACCGGACGGCTGCGGTACGCCACGCACCTGCCGGGCTGGCACGCGCCGCACCTGCTCGAGGAGCTCGCCGCCGCGATCGCAGTACCGCTCGAGGTCGAGAACGACGTGAACCTGGCCGCCGTCGCCGAACAACGCGTCGGCCACGCAGGAGACAGCGACAACTTCGTCATGCTCTGGGGCGACGAGGGCATCGGCGCGGCGATCGTGATCGGCGGACGGCTGGTCCGCGGAGCCACCGGCGGCGCCGGTGAGGTCGCCTTCCTGCCACTGCCCGGCACCCCGCTGGTGCGCAACGTCGGCCGCAACAACGCCGGCGGCTTCCAGGAACTCGCCGGTGGAGAACCAGTCCTCGAACTTGCCCGCGCCAATGGCCTCAAGGCCCGTACTCCGGAGGCCGCAATCGCCGCAGCCCTGCAGACCCCGGGCGCGGGTGACACCGTGCTCGGCGAGTTCGCGCATCGGCTCGCGGTCGGTCTTGCCGCGATCGTCGCCGTCGTCGATCCCGAACTGATCGTGCTCGCCGGAGGGGTGATCACCGCCGGCGGGGAGCGCTTGCGCGGCCTGGTCCAGGACGAGCTCGCCGAACTCGCAGTACCGCGCCCCCGGCTGCTGATGACCGCCATCCCCACCGACCCGGTCCTGGCCGGCGCACTGCAGTCAGCCCTGACCTCCACCCGCGACGAAGTCTTCGACACCGCCTAAACCAGCTTGCGTCCGAAGAACCTTGCGCTATAGCCCCACCTTCTTCGGACGCAAGGGAATCAGATCAGGAGCAAGGATGAAACTCACAGTCGTAGGCGGCGGATCCACCTACACGCCCGAACTCATCGACGGCTTCGCCCGCTTGCGCTCGTCGCTTCCGGTCTCTGAGCTGGTCCTGGTCGACCCGGCGCCGGATCGGCTCGAACTGGTCGGAGGGCTGGCTGCGCGGATCTTCGCAAAACAAGGGCATCCGGGCCGGATCGTCACCACGTCGAGCCTCGACGAGGGTATCGACGGAGCGGATGCGGTCCTGCTGCAGCTCCGCGTCGGCGGGCAGGCCGCGCGGAACCAGGACGAGACCTGGCCGCTCGAATGTGGTTGCGTCGGGCAAGAAACCACCGGTGCGGGCGGCCTCGCGAAGGCACTGCGCACGGTGCCGGTCGTCCTGGACATCGCCGAGCGCGTGCGCCGGTCCAACCCGGACGCGTGGATCATCGACTTCACCAACCCGGTGGGGATCGTCACGCGAGCGCTGCTCTCCGAGGGACACAAGGCTGTCGGACTGTGCAACGTGGCGATCGGCTTCCAGCGGCGGTTCGCGCGGATGCTCGGGGTCACGCCGGACCAGGTGGCGCTGGATCACGTGGGGTTGAACCACCTGACCTGGGAGCGCGGCGTACGGGTCGGCGGCGAGGACGTGCTGCCGAAGTTGCTGGCGTCGCACGCGGCCGAGCTCGCGGACGACCTGCACCTGCCGGCGGAGTTGCTGCTGCAGCTCGGTGTTGTCCCGTCGTACTACCTGCGGTACTTCTACGCGCACGACGAGGTGGTTCGCGAGCTGCTGGAGAAGCCGTCGCGGGCTGCGGAGGTTGCGGCGATCGAGAAGCAGTTGCTCGATCTCTATGCGGATCCTGCTCTGGACGAGAAGCCCGCGCTGCTGGAACAACGTGGCGGCGCCTACTACTCGGAGGCCGCGGTCGCCTTGGCGTCCTCGCTGCTGAACGACACGGGCGACGTACAGGTGGTGAACACCCTCAACAACGGGGCGTTGCCGTTCCTCCCGGACGACGCGGTGATCGAGGTCCCGGCGACTGTTGGAGCAGCCGGTACTACGCCGCTGCCGATCGCGCCGCTCGAACCGTTGTACGCCGGCCTGGTCGCCAGCGTCACGGCGTACGAGAATCTGGCGCTGGAAGCGGCGAAGAAGGGCGGTGCGGAGCGCGTGTTCACCGCTTTGCTGGCGCATCCGCTGATCGGGCAGATCGAGTACGCGAAGGCGCTCACCGACAAACTGCTCGCGCACAACCGCGAGTACCTGCCGTGGGCGTGACGATGGCGGACGAGGTAGGTCTGGTCAGACCGCTGGTCCCGGGCGGCGTGCTCGCCTTCGACGCCGGCAACAGCAAGACCGACGTCGCCCTCGTCGCCGCCGACGGAACAGTCCTCGGTACCGCGCGGGGCGGCGGCTTCGAGCCGCACCTCGTCGGAGCACTCGCCGCGGTGACCGCCCTGGAACCCCTGGTCCTAGCCGCCTGCGCGGACGCAGGCCTGGTGGTCGGCGACGGTGGGCGGGCGCCTGGTCGAGGTCCGTTGGTGCAGCAAGTTTCCGCATGCCTGGCGAATGCGGATCTGCCGATCGAGGAAGAACAGCTCGCCGAATCTTTCCGCTCGTTCGGCTGGGGAACCTCGGTGTACGTCGCGAACGACACCTTCGCCCTGCTGCGCGCTGGAGTGGACGAGCCGCGCGGCGTCGCAGTCGTCTGCGGCGCCGGCATCAACTGCGCCGGCCTACTACCCGACGGCCGTACTGCGCGCTTCGCGGCTATCGGCAAGATCTCCGGAGATTGGGGCGGTGGGCAACAACTAGCGGACGAGGCCTTCTGGGCGGCAGCACGATCCGCCGACGGCCGTGGCCCGACCACCGCCCTGGAGACGGCCCTTCCCGCGCACTACGGCGTGGAGTCGATGGCCGCCCTGATCGAGGCCTTCCACCTCGGCGACCTCCCAGTGAACCGCCGCCTCGAAGCAAGCCCACTCCTCTTCCAAGTAGCCGCAGCAGGCGACGCGATCGCCAAAGCAGTCGTCCAACACCAGGCAGAGGAGGTCGTAGCCATGGCGGTCGTGGCAATGCGCCGCCTCGACCTCCTGGACGAGCCGACAGACGTAGTACTGGGCGGAGGCGTCCTCACCGCGGGCCACCCCCTCCTGACAGAAACAGTCGTCCGCCTCCTCGCCACCGCAGCCCCGAAGGCCGTCGCCCGCGTGGTAGACGTCCCACCAGTAGTCGGCGCCGCCCTCCTAGGCCTCGACCACACCAACGCAGCCCCCTCAGCCCACCTCACTCTCCGCTCCTCCTACGCCGCATCCCCCGCGGCCTAGGCACGGGGCTTGCGTGGGGTGTAATCATGTAATCATGAGTACACAGCAAGAGGGTGAGCGGGTTCGGGGTTGGCTGACTGGTCGGCTTCCGTCCGACTGGTTCGAGGGCGAGCCAGAGGTGAGTATCGACCGCGACGAGATTCTCGTGGTCGGCAGGATTCCGGCTCCGGAGCAGGACGGTGAGGTCAGTGCGGCCGCGCGGTCCGGCGCCGAGGAGGGCAGGATCAAGCAGTTCCGGGAGGACACCCGGGAGAAGCGGATCGAGATCGCACGCGAACTGGAGCACGCGACCCGGCGCAAGGTCGCCTGGGGTGTGCAGGCCGGCGAGACCAAGACCATCTTCACGTCGCTGTCGGCGCCGGTGATGACGCGGCTGCGGCAGTCCGAGCGGCAGGTGCTCGACACGCTCGTCGACGCCGGCGTAGCCCGGTCCCGCAGCGACGCACTCGGCTGGTGCGTCAAGCTCGTCGCCCAGCACAGCGAAGCCTGGCTCGGCGAGCTCCGCGAAGCCATGGCAAAGGTAGAAGACGTCCGCCGCGCAGGCCCCGACGCCACCGAGGACTAAAGCTCCTCTGTACGAAACGGGGCGGGCGCGATCCGATCCGATCGCGCCCGCCCGTTCTTCTCACGCCGGCGGTGACCCCCAACCGGCGCGAGGGTCTACCGGCCGCCCTGCGACCCGTTCCAGCCGTTCTCCCCACCGGTCCAGTTCCCGCCGCTGGCCCCCTCAGCAGGGTTGGACCAACCACCGGACTGCGGAGCACCATGCGAGGCCGGGTACTGCGGGGCAGACTGCTGCGACTCCGGCATCCCCTGCGCGGACTGGTAATCACCCTGACCCTGGGCCTGGTATCCGCCCTGGCCCTGTGCAGGCTGGTAACCACCTTGGCTGGTGCCGTTGGAGTCAGCCATGCCGTTCGACCCCGCAGTACGGGCTGCGGTGTTGTTGGCTGCCGCCATCGCCGAGCCGCGTTCGAACAGCGTGCGGAGTGCCTCGCCCGCCATCTCCCGGCCGCCGAGGCCAAATGCCAGGCCGAGTGCGAGCGCCGCACCACCGAGCACGATCAGCAACGTGTTCCCGGTCAGCTGGACCGCGATCCCCAGCTGTGTCAGCGCCGCGAACGCGGCGTACACCAGGATCGCGTACTTCCCGATCTTGGCCAGCGTCTCGTTGCCCGTCGCACCGCGGATGATCGCGGCCAGGAAGTTCGCGAACAGCGCGGCCAGGCAGACGATCACGATCGCGGCGAAGATCCGCGGGATGTAGGCGAGCATGTCGCTCATGAAATTCGAGATCTCCGGTACGCCGAGCGCGGACGCGAACATCGTGAAGCTGATCAGGAACACGAACCAGAACACGACCTTGCCGAGCATCGCCGACGCGGTCAGCCCGGTACCGGATCGCTGCAGTACGCCGGAGACGCCGGCTCGTTCCATCCACTGGTCGAAGCCGACCCTGCCGAGCAGTTTGCCGACGAGCTTGCCGAGCACCTTCGCGACGAAGTAGCCGACCACCAGGATGACGATGCCGCCGAGCAGATTGGGGATGAATCCCAGAAGCTTGCCGAAGGCATCTTCGAAGGGTTGGGTGAAGTCGATCGCCAACACAGACATCGGACCATTTCCTTCCCGAACTGGCCCGCACCCGCCATCACGCACCCGCTCCGCGCGACTCCGGCTACGGGCGGATGCAGTGGTGTCAGCTCCCCCGTGCCCGGCGCCGCGACCCTCAAACGCCTGTCACCTAACGCAATGTGATTGCATAAGGCATGACCGATGTCGTGATCCGCCGCGCCACCGCCACCGACGTCCCCGGAATCCTCGCCTTGCTCGTCGACGACCAACTCGGCGTCGGCCGGGAGGACCTGACCGACCTCACGCCGTACCAGCGGGCGTTCGAGGCGATCGATGCCGACGTCAACCAACTCCTGGTGGTTGCCGAACGCAACGGCGAGCTGCTCGGCACCCTGCAGCTCACGTTCATCCCCGGTCTGTCCCGCCGCGGCGCCTCCCGCGGCCTGGTCGAGGCGGTCCGGGTCGCCGCCTCAGCTCGCGGTCTGGGCCTGGGCACCACGCTGATGGAATGGGCCGTCGAGGAATCCCGCGCCCGCGGCTGCGGCCTGGTCCAACTGACCTCGGACAAGACCCGCCTCGACGCCCACCGCTTCTACACCCGCCTCGGCTTCGAGAACAGCCACGAAGGCTTCAAGCTCCCGCTCAGCTGACCTTGTCCGCCGAGGCGGTGAAGGTGTTGCAGGAGGCGGGGGTGGTGGTCTTGAAGGCGGAGCCGGACCAGAGCCACTGGTTCTTACGGGAGCCGTGGTCGCGCTTCTTCTTCGGGTTGTACTCGTCGCCGCTGTGCTTGGTCTGCCATTCCCAGAAGTCGAGCTTGCGGCCGCCGGCCAGGCCGAGTGTGTTCTTGTTCGCGCCGAGGAAGGCTGAGCCGAGGCAGTTCGCCTGCAGTTCGAGGCGGCGGCTCTCCTCCAGCTTGGCAGCTTCGGTGGTCGCCCAGCCTTCGCGCGAGTCCGATGAGATCAGGATGTTGGTCAGCCACTGGACGTGGTGGCCGTACTCGTGCGCCAGCGTGTCCATCATCTCGACCCGCGCGGCTTCCTTGTCCACCTTGTAGTTCTTCACGTCGTTCTGCCAGCGCATCGTGATCGTCTCGTCGTCGCCGCAGTAGAACGCCAGGTCGCTCTCACCACTGCATGCCGACGGCAACGTCTTGGTCCAGAGCACCAGCTTCGGCGCCCGGAACGGGTATCCGGCCTTGCGGATCAGGGGCTCCCAGGCCTTGTTCAGGCACGGCAGCATGGCCTGGTAATACTTCAGCACCCCGGCCTGGTTCGCCGGCTTGACGGTCGGCTCGACACAGTTGACGGTCGGCACCTTGCCGACGACGTACAGCTTGTTCTCCTTCACCCGTACGGCGTCCGGCACCGGCTGAACGGTCACCGTCACAGTAGGTTGAGGTGGTGCCGGCATCGGCTCCTCGGTCTGCTTCACCGACGGGTTGGACAGCGGGTTGTCGACCGTGTTGTCGTACGAGTCGATCAGCTTGAAACTGGCCACCCCGCCACCGGTGAGCACCAGCACGAGCAGCACCGAGAGACCGATGATCATCTGCTTGGAGAACCGCCGCTGCTGCTTGAGCGGCGGCGGCTCGGCGGAGTACTGGGCGCCGCTTCGCGAGGAGGGCGAGTTCCAGCCGACCGACTGCGTTCCGCCGGGGCGGCGAGTGCCCGTCAACGGGATGAACGGGGCACCCTGCAGCGGTGCCGGCGGCGGAGCTCCGAAACCGCCGGCGTCCGCGGGATCCGTGGGCAGCGGAGCCGCCTTGCGGAGCGGCGGGTTCACCTCGCCTCGCACAGGGCGGGCCTTCCCGAGGCCGGACTCCTCCTGACGATTGAGGGGCCGCGGAGGCGTAGTACCGGCGTTTTCCGGTGTCTCACCCGCGCCGCCGGGCAGGAAGTGCCCAGGCTTCGGCGCGTCCTGTGCCGGGTCCGGCACTGCTGCCGGCTCCTCGTCAGCCATCAGTCGTTCCCCAGTCCGTTCAATGATCAGCTGACCTGGTTCGCCGCTGCCACGAAAGTGTTGCAGGCGCTGGGGTTCGTCGTGCTGAATCCACGCGTCATCCACAGCTCCACGCTCTTGCGGGAACCATGGTCGCGCACCTTGTCCTCAGTGTTCTCATCGCCACTGTTCTTGCTACGCCAATTCCACTGCTGCAGCAGCTGGCCGCGGATCGGGAAAGTGGCCTTTTCCGCGCCCAGGAACACCGCGGAGAGGCAGGTCGCCTGCAACGCCTGGCGGCGGTCCTGCTCCAGCTTGGCCGCCGCGTTCGGCGCCGTGTCCCCGATACTCTCCGACGCGTCGAAGATGCCGGTCAGATTCTGGATGTGCACGCCGTAGACGTACCCGAGGGAGTCGGCCATGTCCACCCGGGCGAGGGCGCTGTTATGCCGGTAGTCGTCCTCCAGGTCCTCCCAGGGCATCGCGACGCTCCCACCATCGGCATCGCAGTACGAGGAGACCTTCTCCTGTACTCCGCAGGCGGTCTCCTGGCCGTCGTCGAACATGATCAGCTTCGGCGGGTGGAAGTCGAACCCAGCCTTGCGGACGGCCGGCTCCCACGCCTTGTTCATGCAGATCAGCAGGGCCTGGTAGTAGGCCTTGACGTTCTCCTTGGAGGTCGGCCGGTACGCCGGTTCCTTGCACCCCGCCGGAGCCAGCTTGCCGATCGCGTAGAGCTTGTTCTCCTTCTGTACTACGAGATCCGGCGTCGGCTTGGCGGTCGGCTCGTCCGAGCCAGCCTGGTCGTCGGTGGTCTTGACGGACGGCGTGCCCATCGGGTTCGCCACGAAATCGTCGTACGACGAGAGCACCTTCACGGCGCCGGCGACTCCGCCACCGACGACCACCAATACGCCGACGACGATCCCGGCGATCAGCGCCTTCGACCGCTTCTTCGGCATGAACGGGATCGGCTCCGGCGAGTAGCGCGCCTTGAACGCCGCAGCCGCAGGATCATCGGGCTTCGGCGGCCCGAGCCGCGACCCACTGAGCTGCGGTGGGCCGGCCGGTGTGGACGCCCCGAGGCGCGGCGTGGGCGCCGACAAGGGATTGGATCCACCCTGCAGCGGAGTCCCACCCAAAGAGGTCCCGGTCCGCAACGACGGCCCACTAAGCGGCGTCGAGCCCGGCGGGGCGGCCGGATCGGGAGGTGTTTCACCCTCACCACCAGGCAGGAAATGCCCAGGCTTCGGCGCCGAGTCGTCCGGCATGAGTTCTCCCCAGTTCTCCTGAGCCCCGCCGACGGCAGGACTGATCGCTCGAACGCAGGAGTGAGCCGTATCCCCCCAGCCGGACCTGCCGCAAGATGATATGCCGCAAACAGCCCACGCTGTACCAAATTGCAGCTATTGACATCTCCCGCTCACAGAATCCACCCAACTACCTACTCTCCGCCACGAGACTCTGGAGATTGACGGCGGCCGGTCGATGTCCTGAGGCTGGCTCCATGGACGATCGGACCGGTTCGCTGGCGATGGCAGCTTTGCGGGAACTCTGGGATGCCGGCTGCCCGATCCCCTCGCCTGCCTTGCAGGGAAGACTTCTTGAGCTGGGCTTCCGCCGCTGGAGGTCGTTCAACCGCCGGACCAACCTCCGCAACCCCACTCGCGAGGACAGAATCCACGACCTCACCAAGGGCCTCACCACCCTGGAACCGGACCCGACCCTGGTCGGCCCCCTCATCAAGGACTACCACTGCGTCGCCACAGCCCTCGCCGCCGTTCTGGAGCCAATCGAGGCCCCACAAACCGCTGTCCATGTCAGCCAGGTGCGACCGAAGACCCGACCGCGCTGGCGACGTCCCCTGGAACCTGAAGCGGCGCTAGCGCTCTGGAACGACTTCCCGGTCGACGCGGATCCTCGGCCGATCGTGCTGACCGGCCCGCCTGGTCGACTGCCGTACTTTCCCACCATGGAAAACAAGCTCGCCTCTGCGGCAGCGCCCGTCGTCTCCGAGGTGAAACTGCCGCCTGGCGTTCTCGAGAATCTCCAGCCGCAGACGAGTCCCCGCTGGCAAGGCGCCCCGATCCGGGTGCTCTCGGCCGAACGTGTGCTGGCCGATTTCCCGACAGACCGCGGCAACCGGCGCCTCCCGGCGTACAGTCTCGAGATCGAGATCGAGAACGCCCTCGGTCGCGGCATCGTCCTGGACCCCGACATAGAGGCGACGACCTGGTGGCCAGCCGCCCTCGACCCCGACGTCCGTCGCTTCGACAACGGTTTCCCGGCCTATCTCGCCGCCGACGGCCGCTCCGTCGAGATCGTTCTGTTCGCAGGAAGCCGGGTCCACGCCCTCGAATCCCCCACAGCCGTCCTTCTGATCACTGAGCCAGAGCCCTACGTCCCGCCAGGTCCCGACGCACCGGAGGCAGCCGACCTGGCCGGCCGAAGTCACCCTGTCACCGTCCACCTGTCCAGCCCCCTCGGTCCCCGAGTTCTCCTCGCCCCCACCACCGCCCACCCCCTCACCGTCCTCCCACGCTGAACATAGGATCTGGGGAATGGGATTCAGTGTGGTGGCGGTGGAGTTGTTGGATGGGGCTAATCCGGCGGTGCTGGCGACTGTGGGGGCGGATGGGACGCCTCAGACGTCGGTGGTTTGGGTTGGGCGGGACGGGGACGACTTGGTGGTGTCCACGCAGCTCGGGCGGCAGAAGGACACCAATCTGCGGAATCATCCACGCGCCAGTCTGCTGGTGATCGACAAGGCTGATCCGGACCGGTACGTCGAGTTCCGCGGTCCCGCGACCGTCACGGAAGACGTCGGACGGGCCGTCGCGGTCCGGCTGGCCGAGCTGTACGCCGGGCCGGGCGCCGGCGAGGAGTACCTCCAGCTCCCTGCCGAGGTCATTCGAACCGTCATTCGGATCACCCCGGAGAGGACCATCGAGCACGTCTGAACCTCCACCGCAGTACCCGCTTAGTTGCCGGCTCGGTTGATCTCGTAGGTGCGGGTGTTGAAGGGCATCGCCTGGTCGAATGTGAAGGTCCAGTGGGCCGGGGTGGGTGCCGTTTGACGGAGGTAAGCCAGGGCTGGGTGGGTCCGAGGTGGGTAGGAGAGTTCTTCCAGCAGGGCGATCGCTTCGGGGATCGGGAACCAGCGGACTTCGACGGTCGACGGATCGGTGGGCTGGAAATCGCCGGTGGGGATGTCGGCGCGGTAGTTCCAGGCGCGGCGCTGGATCGAGCGATCGCGGCT
>NZ_DASRXP010000540.1:0-3865 GCF_035687465.1 Kribbella sp. | reverse complement strand
GAAGTAGATGGTGCCCTCGGGAGCAGAGAACGAAACGAGCGCGATGTGGTGGAGACCGTCGACGGCGAACGAGTTCGGCGTGCCCTTGCGCAAGGCGAATCCGTCGCCCGTGGTCTGGGTCGTTTCGTCGTACGGCGTGAGCGTGGTGGTCGGTGTGATCTTCGTGCTGACCGAGCCGGCCGCCAGGTTGTACAGCGTGCCGGCGCCGTCCGAGGCGATGCCACGGCCGCAGGCGGAGACCGACTCCGCCGTGGTCACCGTCCTGGCGTCGAGGTCCACCTTGGCCGGCGCGACCCCGCCGAGGCAGATGATCGCGCTGCCGATCTTGCCCAGGAACACCGTGCCGGTGGACTTGTCGAGCTCCAGCAGGCTGTACGTGCCGGCCGGGATCCTGTCGTTGCCGTCAGCAAGGATCGGGGCTCCGACGGTGCCGTCGGCGAGGTCGACCGGGAGTACGGAGTCGACGTTGCCGGTGATGGCTCGGACCAGTACTGCGGCCCGGTTGCGCTTGGCATCGACCCTCCCGGCGACGACCCGGTACTCCGAAGCACGTAGTACCGAACTGCCCACCAACGTGCCGGTCACGGTGTCCCACGTCTCGAGCTGGACGTCGCCACCTGCTTGGCCCGCGTGCCCGAGTAGTACCCGGCCAGGAGCCACGCCGATCACGTGGTAGTCGGAACCAGCGCTCGGGTCCGAGGTGAGTACTGCGCCATAAGTACCGGTTGCGGTGGAGTAGCGCCGTACTTCGGTGCCACCGGCAACCGTGCGCAGTGCAGCGATCGAGTCCTTGCCGGCGGCAATGAAGCTCAGCAGGGTGCTGCCGTCGGGAGCCAGGCCGTCGTCCACGACCAGGTTGGAGACGGGTGACGCCTGGCCGATGACGTGCTGCTTGCTGTCGAGAGCGAGTACGCGAACGCTGTAGTTGGCGGAGGTCGTCAGGCCGAGGGACAGTGCGCTGAGGCGGACCGTGCCCGAGGTGGTGGACACAGTCTTGGTGGCCGAAGACGGGGTGTTCACTCCGTCGTTGTCCAGCGTCGATCCGTTGGCGTTGGTGAACGTGTTCAGCGAGCCGAAGAGGGTCGGTGCCGGGGCGGAGAACTCGATGATCGCCGACCTCGCGCCCGGGATGCTGCGCACGTCGTAGCGCAGATCGAAGGCAGGGGCGGTGCGGGTGACCTCGGCGGTGTGTCCGTAAGCGCCGACAGCGCCGGCGAGGGTTGGTGCGTCCGGCCGGGTGGTCTCAGAGCCGCCGGCGATCCGGATCGCCGCGAATTCGCCGTACTTGGTGAAGCTGGGGTTGCCGCCGAAGCCGGACAGGGCGATGCCGATGCCATAGAGGCCACCGCCGCCCTTGAAGGCGTCGGCCGGGATGGTGACGGTGCCGGTGGAGGCGGTCAGGGTCTGGTGCCAACCAGCGGAGAAGATCTGGCCGAGGGACGGGTTCCAGTGGCCGACTGTGGACACGACCAGTTCGGGGGCGGTTGCGGTGGTGACTCCGGTGAGGTCGTAGGAGATGGTGACCGATTTCCCCGCCTGGGCGGTCGCCGGGGCGAGCGGGGCGGTGGACTCGACGTACCGGCCGTCGCTCGGGCCGATGGTCAGGGTGCGCCGCACGGTCGCCTGGGCCTTGCCGCCGACCAGTACCTGGAAGGTGAGATCGACGCTGCGATCAGCGGTGGAGATCACCGGAAGCCCGGCCGCGGTCAGGAGCTGGCGCGGCGTCACCCTGATCGCCGGGGTGGCGGAGGTAAAGGTGCTTTTGCCGACAGTGAGTCTGTACTGCGGCTTGGCGTGCTGCGGCAGTCCGGTGACGTCGGCCGCGAAGGTCACGGGGCCGACCAGGCCTTGGCCGTTTCCGCCGGAAGCCATGTCACCAAGGTCGATCCGGTCCTGCTCGGTGGCCTCGAGGAAGGTGCCACCGAGGCCACCGACGGTGAACCGATGGGCGACGGAGAGCCGAACGATCGAGGGGTAGGTGCTCTTCAGCTTGCCGCCCAGCGCCTTCTCGGTCGCGGCGGTCACATCGATCTGGGGTCCGACCTGCAGTTTCCGGTCGATCTGCGGCGGGGTCTGGACCGCGCGGCCGGTCTCCTTCAGGAGATCCCGGACCTGCAGTGGGTTCAGTCGATGACCGGCCAGTCGACCGGCCTGGAGCACGACTGCCGCGGCCGCGGCGATCTCGG
Source organism: Kribbella sp. (assembly GCF_035687465.1). Lineage (NCBI taxonomy): Bacteria > Bacillati > Actinomycetota > Actinomycetes > Propionibacteriales > Kribbellaceae > Kribbella > Kribbella sp. Next base: position 1,679 of record NZ_DASRXP010000540.1, on the reverse strand, counting down.
GCGCGGACGCCGACGTACCTCCGTTGAACACGGGAGTGACGGCCTGCGCGTTGCCGCCCGTGGTGTGCTGGAGCGCGATGATGTTGTCGCTGGGGGCGGACAGGTCCAACCGGCTGCCGAAGCCGGAGGAGAAGGTGCCGAAGCCGCTGATCCGGGTCTCCGCATAGGTACCGGTTCCGCTGGCGTTCGCCGGTACTGCGAGGGTGTCGTCCAAGGTGGTTCCACCGGCGGCGATGGCGCCGGAATCGGGGACCTTCGACGGCGTCGTGGTCAGCGCGACATCGTCGATCGTGGTGGCGGACTTGGCGTTCGCGGCCTTGTCGGTGGGGGTGCTGCCGCCGTCGGGGCCGACCGCGGCGGGGGTGTAGAGCCGGGTGCCGTCGTTCGAGGAGATCGACACCACGATGCCGTCCTTCTTGACGATCGAGGCGACCACGGCCCGGACGTACGGGTCGTCCTCCAGATAGCGGCCCGGGAACCCGACCGAGTCGGTGCCGAATCCGAGGCTCGCGGTGATGACGCTGGGGCGCGGCGTCTGGTGAGCGGCGGCCAGCAGCGCGCCGGCGATCTGCTTGATGGTCGGCTCCTGCGGGACGACCAGCCGGTACTCCGCGCCGGGCGCGATCCCTAGCAGGTCGGTATAGCCGCTGCCGGTGGCGTCCTCGCGCTGCTGATCGTGGGGGAGCGGGGCCATCACGCTGAAGTCGAGGAGCACCTCGCCCAGTACGGGATCCTGGTTCTTGGTCGAGCCGGCCGGGTCGAGCGAACCGTCGCCGCCGGCCACATAGGTGGGGATCAGCGGCATCGAGGGCAGGTCGAGGTAGCGCCGGCCGTCCTTCAGTACCGTCGTCGGGCCGTAGCCCTTGACGTAGTCGTCCCCAGCATCCGCCATCGACTGGTCGGTGAGGTCGCCGATGGACACGTTGGTGATGATCTCGCCGGTACCTGGCTGCTGGCCGAAGCCCTTCTGGAGGGTGGTGAAGGCACCCATCGCGTTGACTCCGCCGGCGTTGAGGAAGGCCTGGGCGGAGTTCGACACGGCGTAGTTCGACGGGACCTCAGCGGGGCCGGTCGCCGCGGGGGCTTTCGGAGCAGGGGTTGTGGTGGTTGGCAGTGCTTGAGGGCCGGCGTTCATGGTGTTCACGTAGCGGTCGGGTTCGGCGTACGCGACACCGGAGGTGCCCTGGAGGGCGCTGGCGACGGCTGTCGAATCCTTGTCCTGCACGGTGACCACATAGGTCCGCGACAGGTCAGGTGCATCGGCCAGTGAGCCGGCAGCCGTGGTGGGGAACAGCGGGTGCAAGGAGGTGGCGCCCACTGCGCGTAGCTTGGCGTCGAGGGCCTTGTCGCTGGTCTGCGGGACCCGGGCGGCCAGCCTGCCCTGGGCCTTGCCGGAGAGAGCGGGGCCGGTTACCGAGGTGGCCTGGTTCAGGGTGACCAGCACCTGGCCCGGTACTACGCCCTGACGCTGGGCGGGTGGTTTGGCTGCGCCCTTGGCAATGCCCTGGGCGGTGCCGTCCAAGGGAGTTCCGCCGACAGGCAGTTGGCCGGGAGCGCCAGGCGTGGGGGCGGCGATGGCTGAGGCGTCGGTGGAGGCCGACGGAGTGGCGGAGGCGGTGCCGGTGAAGATGGTGGCGGTCAGGGTCGCCAGGGCGAGAGCCGCGACGCCGTGCCGTCTG
>NZ_DASRXP010000539.1:0-2856 GCF_035687465.1 Kribbella sp. | reverse complement strand
GTGCCGTCGACGAATCCCAGCAGGTCGCGCATCTCGAAGTACTTGAACCCATGCACCTCGTCGATCACGGTCGCGGCCCCGTCGAGCTCCAGCATGAACTGCTGGGCCAGCTCGAAGCAGAGGTCCAGCTGACCCGCCCGGATGTGGAACAGCAGGTCGCCGGGGGTCGAGATCGCCCGGTGCTTCGAGCCGTTCAGCTCGATGAAGGGATGCAGGTGCGCAGGGCGGGGACCGCTGAAGAGCCGCTCCCAGGCGTCGGAGCCGATGCTCGTGACGCAGGACAGGTTGCCGGCGGGCACCCGGAACCCGACTGCCCGGGTGAGGCCGTTGGCGCGTTCCAGCAGTGCGCGCGTCGTCTCCTCGCCGCCCGGCTCGATCCGGACCACCAGGAAGATGGCCGCCCCGGTCAGCGGCATCAGCACCGATTGCGGCAACACCGGGGTCGCTGCGGCCGGGCCAGGAGTCGAGTCGGTCACCATCAGTTCTCCTCCACGAAGTCATCGAACTGCTGCTCGCCAGCATGCAACAGGGATCTCTCCGGGTGATCAGGAGGGTCGCATCAGCCTGTCGAGGAAGGCGATCAGCAGCGCCTCGCGCAGCCGCGGGGGAGCGACGTCGAGCAACGCGTTCACCGGGGCCATCCGGTCCGGCAAGGTCCCGCTGGTCGCCGTACCGGCCAGGCCCGCGAGCGAGAGCAGGCCGGCGAAAGCGGCGTCGTCCAGCGTTGCCGGATCCAGTTCGCCGGCCGCGGCCACCAGCTCTGCGGGCACTCGAACCGGACCAACGGCCTGCGCGGCCTGGGTGGCTGTCTCCAGGGCCTGGACGAGTTCGTCCAGTCGCCCGGCCGTGGCCGCACTGACGGTGAGGTGCAGTGAGGCCGCCTGGTCGCGAAAGCTCAGCTGAGGTTGGACGAACCACCCGAGCGTCGCCATCTCGTCCGCGAGCGTGAAGACATCTGCCCGTTCATCACTCCGCAGCGCCACGAGGGTGGTGGAGGGGGCGGCGAGCACACTCAGGCCGTCAATCGCGGCAACCGCATCAGCCAGGCGGAGCGCGGCGTCGTACGACGTGCGCGCGAGCCGGCGGTAGCCGTTATCGCCGATGTGCTGGACGACGGCCCAGGCGGCGGCGACCGGTGCGCCTGACTTGGTGGACTGCATGGTCGAGTTGAGCATCGTGTAGCCAGGCCAGTCGGCATGCGCGAAGAACTGAGCCCGCCGCAGTGCCGCGTCCCGATGCAGCAGGATCGACGCGCCCTTCGGCGTGTAGGCGTACTTGTGCAGGTCGACCGAAATGCTCGTCACTCCCGGTACTGCGAAGTCGAACGCCGGCACGTCGACCCCGTCCAGCCGGAGATACGGCAGCACCCACCCGCCGATGCAGGCGTCTACATGGCACCGGATCCCGCGCTCTGCGGCGACCGCGGCAACAGCAGGGACCGGATCCATCACGCCATGCGCGTACGACGGAGCGCTGGCCACCACGAGCACTGTGGTGTCGTCACAGGCGGTGGCCATGTCGTCGGGCCGGGCACGGAAGGTCTCTGGATCGACATCGACAACCACAGCTCGCACACCGAAGTAGTGCGCGGCCTTGTGAAAGGCGGCATGAGCAGTGGATGGCAGGACCATGCTGGGTGAGCCAATGTCGGGTGATGCGTCGCGCGCAGCCTGCACAGCAAGGAGAATCGACTCGGTGCCGCCAGACGTGACAGTGCCGACCGCGGTGGTGCCTTGGAGCAACCGGGCCGCCCAGCCAACGAGATCGTTCTCGAGCTTGCGCAGGCTTGGGAACACCGTCGGGTCCAGCCCGTTGGTGGAGCCGTACAGAGCGAGTGCCTCGCGGCCGACCTCATCCGCCTCGGCCAGCCCGGAGTCGTATACATACGCGAGCGTGCTGCCGCCGTGCGTCGGCAGATCCCCACGCTGCAACTCCCACAACCGGGCCAGTACGTCGCTCATGCCGCCTCCAGTACTTCGTCAGCCGTCAGCCGGTATCTCCACAACGTGAACAAGCTGATGGCGATCAGCGAAGCAGGCACCACCGACAGTCCGACCACGATCGCCGTCAGGGCCGAATCCGGCTGGATCGCATCCTGTCCCGTGGACGACACATACCCACCGATCGCGAGCACCAGCGCGTACACGCCGGGACCGAGAGCCAAGCCGAGGGTTTCACCGGCAGTCCAGATCCCGGTGAAGACACCAGCCCTCCGCACTCCGCTCCGCGCCGCGTCCACCGCGGCGACGTCCGGGAGCATCGCCAACGGGAAAACCTGCGCGCCGGTGAATCCCACGCCGACCACGGCCGTCGCCAGGTACACGCACCAGGTGGGGACGTGGTTCGAGGCCGCGAGCCCGAGAGAGCCCAGCCCGAGGATCACCGAGGCCGCGAGGAAGCCGGTCCTCTTGCCGTACTTCTTGCCGACGACAAGCCACAGTGGGCTGACGAGCAGCGCCGGCCCGACCACACAGACGAAGCCGATCGTGGCCGCGCCCGGGTCCCGGAGTACGTAGCGGGCCAGGTAGTCGATGCCGGCCAGCATCGACCCGATCGCGAGTGCCTGCAGCATCAGGGTGATCAGGAGCCACCGGAAATCGGCGGCCTGGGCAACCACGCGTAATTGCTCTCGCAGGGTGCCCGTGGTCTCGACTGCAGGTCCTACAGGGGCTCGGCGCGTTCCGTAGTACGCGCCGACGGTGCCGAGGGCAAGCAGGACCGCGACGGCGAGGCCCATCACGCGGTAGCCGTCGCGGCCGCCGATGGCGTCGCGGATGGCGGGGGAGGCGCCGCCGCTGATCAGGATCGCGATGGTCAGGACCGCTACCCGCCACGACATCAGCCGGGTCCGCTCGG